>NZ_VDFS01000040.1:26425-35538 GCF_006151955.1 Georgenia sp. 311
TCGTAGGTGGCGGCCTGGTCGCGCGCCTGCTGGGCGAGCGCCTCGAACAGCGGCGCGGGCAGCCCGAGGTCGTCGGACAGCTCGGTGAGCACCTGCCACAGCCCGAGCTTGCCCATGACGGCGCTGCGCATGAGCTCGGACTCGAGCAGCGGCGTCAGCGGTGAGCCCTCGGGCCGCTCGTTGACCTTGAGCCGGCCGGCCTTCTCGGCGAGCCACGCGGCCGCCTGACGGTAGGGCCGACGGCGCAGCTCGAGGGAGTCGATGAGGTCCTTGAGCAGCTCGCGCTCCTCACGGATCTCCAGCGCGACCCGCTCGAGGTCCTCCCCCACGTCGGTGTCGGCGTAGGCGGCGGACATCCGCTCGGCGCGCTCCAGGCCAGCGGTCGCGCCGGTGAGGTGGTCGGACAGGTAGAGCCCGAGGATGTCGCGCTCCAGGTGGGCCGGCACGCGGTGGGCCGGGGAGTCGTCCTCGCGCCCGAGCAGCCCGTCGGGGTGCACGGCACCTGGGGGCTGCTGGTCGCGCGGCCAGCTCTCCCGCGGGCGCAGCGGGGGGCTCGCGGTGCCCTGCCCCTCGGCCATGCCGACGAGCAGCTCGCGCAGCGCGTCCTGCGCCCCCACCCGCGGCTCCCAGCCGAGCTCGCGGCGGGCGCGCGAGGCGTCCATCACCGGCACGCGAAGGGCCATGTCGAGCCAGCCGGGGTCGGCGGCGACGGCGTGGGCCTGCCACGCGAGGGACACCATCGGGCGCAGCACCGAGGCCGGCACGGGCAGCACCCGGCCGTGGTCGAGGACGTCGGCGAGGTCCTGGCCGCGCAGCACCGGGTCGGTCGCGACGTTGAACGCGCCGGTCGCCCGCTGGAGCAGGATCCGGCGGTAGACGTCGGCGAGGTCGTCGCCGTGGACCACCTGGAGGCGCAGCCCCGCGGGCAGCGGCAGCGCCGGCAGGGCGCCGGGCCGCAGCATCCCGGGGGGCACGAGCGCCCCGACGAACAGCCGGAGGATCTCCGCCCCGGCGTCGGCGTCGAAGATGAGCGCCGGGCGCACCCGCGCCACGGCCAGCCCGGCCTCCTCGGCCTCGTCGAGCACCCGCTCCTGGGCGGCCTTGTCGACCGCGTAGTGCGAGGTCGGTGCGCTGCCCTGGGCGGGCCACGACTCCTCCCGCGGCTCGTCGTCGGTCACCGGGGAGTAGGCCCCCACCGAGGAGGCGACGACGAGGTGCCCCACCCCGGCGCGGCGGCACGCCTCGACGACGCGACGGGTGCCGTCGACGTTGGCGCGCCGCAGGACCTCGCGCTGCCGGTTGGGCTGGATGAGCCAGGCGAGGTGGACGACGGCGTCGGCCCCCTCGAACGCCTCGGCGAGCCGGTCGACGACGAAGTCCTCCCCCTCCGCGAGCGCGACGGGGGTGGCGATGTCGACCTGCTCCCACCGCACGACCGTGTCGTACGGCTCGGCGGTGGAGTCCGGCGCCCGCCGGGAGATGCCGACGACCTCGATGCCCTGCTCGCCGCGCAGGGCGTGGAGCAGGGCGGTGCCCGCGTTGCCGCTCGCGCCGACGACCGCGACCCTCACCGGGCCGCCTCGTCCCCGCCGGAGGGGGCCATCGCGGGGTCGAGGACCACCTTGATCGCCCCGTCGTCCTTGCGCTGGAAGATGTCGTACCCGCGCGGGGCGTCCTCGAGCGCGATCCGGTGGGTGCGCAGGTCGAGCACCCCGAGCGGGTCGGCCGGGTCGCTGACGAGCGGCAGGAGGTCCTCGATCCAGCGGTGGACGTTCGCCTGACCCATCCGCATCGTCACCTGCTTGTCGAACATCTCGAGCATCGGCATCGGGTCCTGGGCGCCGCCGTAGACGCCGGACAGCGAGATGGTCCCGCCGCGGCGCACGACGTCGATCGCGGTGTGGAGCGCGGCGAGCCGGTCGACGCCGGCCTTGGTGAACAGCGGGCGGGCGAGGGCGTCGGGCAGCAGCCCGGCACCGGCCTGGATGCCGGCGGCGACGGGCGAGCCGTGCGCCTCCATGCCGACGGCGTCGATGACGGAGTCGGCCCCGCGGCCCGAGGTGAGCTCGCGGACGGCCTCGGCGACGTCGTCCACCCCGCGCATGTCGATGGTGAGCACGCCGTGCCGGCGGGCCATCTCCAGCCGCTCGGGCACGAGGTCGACGCCGATGACCTGCCCGGCGCCGCGGTGCAGGGCGATGCGGGCGCACATCTGCCCGATCGGCCCGAGCCCGAGGACGACGACCGTCCCGCCCGGCGGCACCTGGGCGTACTCCACGCCCTGCCACGCCGTGGGGACGACGTCGGAGAGGTAGAGGTAGCGCTCGTCGGGCTCGCCGTCGTCGGGGACGACGACGGGGCCGACGTCGGCGAACGGCACCCGCAGGTACTCCGCCTGCCCGCCCGGGACCTGCCCGTAGAGCATCGTGTACCCGAAGAGCGAGGCGCCCTTGCCGTGCTCGTGCACCTGCGTGGTCTCGCACTGGGACTGCAGCCCGCGGCTGCACATCCAGCACCGGCCGCACGCGATGACGAACGGCACGACGACGCGGTCCCCGGGCCGCAGGGACGTCACCTCGGAGCCGACCTCCTCGACGACGCCCATGGGCTCGTGCCCCAGGACGTCACCGGGGGTGAGGAACGGACCGAGCACGCTGTACAGGTGCAGGTCGGAGCCGCAGATGGCGGAGGAGGTGATGCGGATGACGGCGTCGGTGGGCCTCTCGATCCGAGGGTCGGCGACGTCCTCGACGCGGACGTCCTCGCGCCCCTGCCAGGTCAGCGCCCGCACGTCAGCGCGGGCTCCCGGCCTCGGGGGTGTCCTCGCCCTCCGCCTGGGAGGGCTGGTCGAAGGGCTCCTCGTGCTCGAGCTGCTTCGGGTCGGCGTCGGGGTCCTCGGCCGGGTCGTAGGGCTTCTCGGACGGGTTCGTCGTGTTCTCGCTCATGGCGCCACCATGGCACCGGGCCCGGGCGCCCGCACCCGGAGGTGGTGACCTGGCTCACCGGTTGCCGCCACGGCCCGGCACCCCGATCCTGTGCCGATGGCCGTCGACTCCGTGGACAGCACGCGCCTCGCGCGTCGCATCACCCCCTGGCTCCTGTTCCTCTTCATCCTCGGCGACGTCCTGGGGGCGGGGGTGTACGCGCTCACCGGCGAGCTGTCCCAGCGCTCCGGCGGGCTCATGTGGGCGCCCCTCGTGCTCGCGCTCGTCATGGCGCTGCTCACCGCCGCGAGCTACGCCGAGCTCGTGACGAAGTACCCCAAGGCCGGGGGCGCGGCCGTCTTCGCCCAGCGCGCCTTCAAGCGGCCGGTCGTCTCCTTCGTCGTCGGCTTCTCCATGCTCGCGGCCGGGGTCACCAGCGCCGCCGGCCTGGCCATCGCGTTCACCGGCGACTACCTCGGCGTCTTCCTCGACGTCCCGGCCGCGCTCGCCGCCCCGGTGTTCCTCGTCCTGCTCGCCCTGCTCAACGCGCGGGGCATCCGTGAGTCGGTCCGCTCGAACGTCGCGATGACGATCATCGAGGTCTCCGGCCTCGTCCTCGTCGTCGTCGTCGTCGGGATAGCCGTGGCCGGGGGTGCGGGCGAGGCGTCGCGGCTCACCGACCTGCCTCCGGGGACGGGCGCCGGCTCGGCGGTCCTCGGCGGCGCGCTGCTCGCGTTCTACTCCTTCGTCGGCTTCGAGGTGTCGGCGAACGTCGCCGAGGAGGTCCAGGACGTCAGCCGGGTCTACCCGCGGGCGCTGTTCGCCGCGCTCGGGGTCGCCGGCGTCGTCTACGCCCTCATCGGGCTCGGCTCGGCGCTCGTCGTGCCGACGGGCGACCTCGCCGGGTCCGAGAGCCCTCTGCTCGACGTCGTGCGCACCACCGGCGTCGGGGTGCCGGACTGGGCGTTCTCGGCCGTCGCGCTCGTCGCCGTCGCCAACGGCGCGCTCCTCACGATGATCATGGCCAGCCGGCTCGCCTACGGCATGGCCGACGAGGGACTGCTCCCCGCGGCGCTCACCGCCGTGCTCCCCCAGCGGCGCACCCCGTGGCTCGCGATCGTCGTGACGACGGCCGTGGCCGCCGCCCTCACCCTCGTCGGGGACCTCGGCATGCTCGCCGAGACCGTCGTGCTGCTCCTGCTCGTCGTCTTCGTCAGCACGAACCTCGCCGTGCTCGTGCTGCGCAAGGACCGGGTCGGGCACGCCCACTTCCGCACCCCGCGGGTGCTGCCGGTGCTCGCGCTCGTCACGTGCGGCGTGCTGCTGAGCCAGCAGTCGCTGCAGGTGTGGCTGCTCGGGCTCGGGATGCTCCTGCTCGGCGCGGTGCTCTACCTGCTCACCGTCCGCTTCGGGAGCCTCACGCCCCGCCGGCACACCTAGCCCTCAGGCGAAGCTGGGGAGGTTCTCCCGGGCGAAGGCGAGCGACTCCACGAGCGCCGCCTCCCGCTGCGCGGGACCCATCTTGCGGGTCGTCACCTCGACGGCGATCGAGCCGGTGAAACCGAGGCCGGGCAGCTCGGCGAGCAGCTCTCGGCACGGCTGGGAGCCCCGGCCGGGAGCGAGGTGCTCGTCGCGGTTGGACCCGGTGGAGTCGGTGAGGTGGATGTGCCCGAGGCGCGGGCCGAGCTGGTGCGCCACCTCGAGGGAGTCCTGCCCGGCGATGCCGGCGTGCGACAGGTCGAGGGTCACGTACTCGTAGTCCAGCCCGAGCGGGTTCCAGTGCGGCAGGTAGGCGTGGCGCTCCTTGGTCCGGCTGTCGTCCTTGGCGCGCGCCTTCCACGGGAACATGTTCTCCACCGCGATCCGCACGTCGGTGCGGGCCTGGCGTCGCGCGATCCCCTCGACGAAGCCGCTCGCGTACTCGCGCTGCCACCGGAAGGGCGGGTGGACGACGACGACCTCCGCGCCGACGCCCTCCGCGAGCGCCACCGAGCGGTCGATCTTGCCCCACGCGTCCGAGCCCCACACCCGCTGGGTGAGCAGGAGCGTCGGGGAGTGGATCGCCAGGACGGGCAGGCCGTAGGTCTCCGACAGCGCGCGCAGCGCCTGGGCGTCACGGGTCTCCGGCCACTTCCAGACCATGACCTCGAGCCCGTCGTAGCCGATGCGGGCGGCCGCGGCGAAGGACTCCTCGGTGCTGCTCGGGTAGCACGACGACGTCGACAGGAGGACAGGCGGAACCCTCATGAAGGGTTCTCCTCACCGTCCGTCGGTCGCTGCGGGAGCCGGCGTCCGTACCGGGGGTTGCCGTGCTCGTCCTCCCACGGCCGGAAGGTCGGGGCGGCGGGGACGGTCGTCTCCGCGGGCTGCTCACCGGCGGGCGGCTGCCCCGCGCCGGGACCGCCGGGCGGCGCGGCCGGCGGCGGACCTGCCTGCTGGGGCTGCTGGGGCTCGCTCCACGGCGGCGCCCCGACGGGCTGCGCCGTGGTGGGCCCACTCACGGGCTGGGTCGGGCCGGGGCCACCGACCCGGGTGCGGATCCCCGCCTCGCCGAGCAGGCGCACCGCCTCCCCCACCCGGCTCTGCTCGCACAGCAGCGCGTACCTGCCGGCGACGACCTGGCTGGAGGAGGTGAAGTCCCGCTTGCCGCCGGTGAAGGCGTAGGACACGAGCCCGAAGAGCATCCCGAAGGCGGCACCGATGACGAGCGCCGGAAGGAGCATGACGAGGATGGGCCCGTCGGACATCAGCCCGAAGAGCAGGCCGACGAACAGGCCGAACCACGCGCCGGACATGGCGCCCGCGAGCGCGACCCGCGGGTAGGACAGGCGACCGGTGATGCGCTCGACCATGCGCAGGTCGGTTCCGACGATCGTCGTGCGCTGGACCTCGAACTCCTTGTCGGACAGGAGGTCGACGGCACGCTGTGCCTCGAGGTAGGTGTCGAATGACGCGATCTGCACACCGGTGGGCAGGGTGGGGGTCGTCGGGACCCCGCCCCTGCTGCTGCTGAAGGCCATGGCCCGATTGTCTCTCCTCCGCGACGCCGTCGCTACGCACGTCCCCGCGCGTCGGCCCCGCAGCACGTCCTCGTCGTTGCTTCTAGGCTGGCCGCGTGAGTACTCCAGTGAGCAGGTCGGCACCCAGCCGCGTCTTCGTCGGCCGACTGGCGGGGACCCCCGTCTTCGACCCCCTCGGCGACCCGGTCGGCAAGGTGCACGACGTCGTCGTGCTCCTGCGGACGAAGAACCCGCCGCGCGCGGTGGGGCTCGTCGTCGAGGTGCCGGGCAAGCGGCGGGTGTTCCTGCCGCTCACCCGGGTCGTGGGCATCTCCGGCGGGGCGGTCATCACCACCGGGCTGCTCAACATCCGCCGCTTCTCCCAGCGGGCGAGCGAGACGCTCGTCCTCGGCCAGCTCGTCGACCGGCGGCTCACCCTCGCCGACGGGAGCGGGGACGTCATCGTCTCCGACGTCGCCATCGAGCAGCAGCGCAACCGCGACTGGCTCGTCACCCAGCTCTTCGTCGCGCGCACGACGCAGACGCGCGGCCTGCGCCGGCGGCGCGGGGAGCAGATGGTCGTCGAGGTCGGCGACCTCGTCGACCTCGTGGGCGGCAGCGAGCCCCAGCCGGCGACGTCGTTCCTCGCGACCATCGAGGACCTCAAGCCCGCCGACGTCGCCGACGTCATGCACGACCTGCCGGTGGACCGGCAGCTCGCGGTCGCCGCCGAGCTCACCGACGAGCGCCTCGCCGACGTCCTGGAGGAGCTGAGCGACGACGACCGGGTCGCCATCGTCTCGAGCATGGACGCGCACCGCGCCGCCGACGTCCTGGACGTCATGCAGCCCGACGACGCCGCCGACCTCGTCAACGAGCTGCCGCCGGACGTCGCCCGCTCGCTGCTCGACCTCATGGAGCCGGAGGAGGCCGAGGACGTGCGCCGCCTGCTGCGCTACGAGGAGCGCACCGCCGGCGGTCTCATGACCACCGAGCCGCTCATCCTGCCGCCGGAGTCGACCGTCGCGGTCGCGCTCGCCAGCGCGCGCCGGGTGGACGTCCCGCCCGCCCTGGCGACGATGATCTTCGTCGTGCGTCCGCCCCTGGAGACCCCGACCGGGCGGCTGGTCGGCGTCGTCCACATCCAGAAGGCGCTGCGCGAGTCCCCCGCCGTCCAGCTCGGGACGATCCTCGACGCCGACATCGAGTCCCTCGGCCCGCACGACGAGATCGGCAAGGTCACCCGGCTGCTCGCGACCTACAACCTCACCGCCCTGCCGGTCGTGGACGACGAGCGGCGCCTGCTCGGGGCGGTGAGCGTCGACGACGTCCTGGACCACCTGCTGCCCGAGGACTGGCGCGACGCCGACACCGAGGACACCGACACCGCGATGACGAGGAGTGCCCATGGCTGACCGGCTCGACACCCCGATCGACCCCCGCCGCCGCTGGCGCCGCCCGCGGGTCGACTCCGAGATGGTCGGCTCGGTGTCCGAGGGGATCGCCCGGTTCACCGGCACCCCCCGCTTCCTCGTCTACCTCACCGTCTTCGTCGCGGTGTGGCTGGTGTGGAACACGTGGGGACCGGAGAGCCTGCGCTTCGACTCCGGGGCCCTGGGCTTCACCGCGCTCACGCTCATGCTCTCGCTCCAGGCCTCCTACGCTGCGCCGCTCATCCTCCTGGCGCAGAACCGGCAGGACGACCGGGACCGGGTGACCGCCGAGCAGGACCGCCGACGCGCCGAGCGCAACCTCGCGGACACCGAGTACCTCGCGCGGGAGCTGGCCTCGCTGCGCCTCGCCCTCGGCGACGTCGCCACCCGCGACTTCGTGCGCTCGGAGCTGCGTGACCTCATCGAGGAGCTGCGCCAGCAGGACGAGGAGCGCGACCCCGCCAGGTAGCGGACGGCGGACACCTCCCGGAAACGCGGGAGACGCGAGCCACCCGGACCTTTGGCCCGGTATGACCCGATGCGGGGGCGACCTACCATGGGAGGTATGTCTGCCCCCACCGTCGAAGCGATCCGTAGCGAGCTGGACAAGGTCCTCGACCCCGAGATCCGCCGCCCCATCACCGAGCTGGGGATGGTCCGCTCCGTCGAGGTCGCCGACGACGGCGACGTCGTCGTCGGGATCGACCTCACGACGGCGGGCTGCCCCCTGCGCACGACCATCACCAACGAGGTCACCGCCGCCGCCCAGCGCGTCGAGGGCGTCGGCGACGTCCGCGTCGACATGGGTGTCATGAGCGAGGAGCAGCGCAAGGAGCTGCGCTCCCAGCTGCGCGGCGGGGTCGCCGAGCCGACCATCCCCTTCTCCGAGCCGGGCAACCTCACCCGCGTCTACGCCGTGACCTCGGGCAAGGGCGGGGTGGGCAAGTCCTCGGTGACCGCCAACCTCGCCGCGGCGATGGCCGCCGACGGCCTCAAGGTCGGCGTCGTGGACGCCGACATCTACGGCTTCTCCATCCCCCGCATGCTCGGTGTGGAGCACGCGCCGACGAAGGTCGACGACATGATCCTCCCGCCGGTCGCCGGCGACGTGAAGGTCATCTCCATCGGCATGTTCGCCCCGCCCGGACGCCCGATCGTCTGGCGCGGCCCGATGCTCCACCGCGCGCTGCAGCAGTTCCTCGCCGACGTCTTCTGGGGCGACCTCGACGTCCTCCTCCTCGACCTGCCGCCCGGGACCGGCGACATCGCGATCTCGGTCGGCCAGCTCCTGCCGGGCGCCGAGATCATCGTCGTCACCACCCCGCAGAGCGCGGCGGCCGAGGTCGCCGAGCGGGCCGGCTCGCTCGCCGGGCAGACCAACCAGCACGTCGTCGGCGTCATCGAGAACATGTCCTGGCTCGAGCAGCCCGACGGCACCCGCATGGAGATCTTCGGCTCCGGTGGCGGACGCCAGGTGGCCGAGAACCTCACCGCGGGCCTGGGCTACGAGGTGCCCGTGCTCGGCCAGATCCCGCTGGAGATGAAGCTCCGCGAGGGCGGGGACTCCGGCCGCCCGTTCGTCCTGGACGACACCTCCCCCGCGGCCGAGGCGCTGCGCGGCATCGCCCGCACGCTCAGCCGGCGCGCCCGCGGCCTGGCCGGCCGCTCGCTGGGCATCAGCCCGGTCTGACCCTCAGGTCGCCTCGTCGTCGAACGGCGCGCGGCCGGCCGGTGCACGGCCGGCCGCGCGCCGCACG
>NZ_VDFS01000041.1:0-11672 GCF_006151955.1 Georgenia sp. 311
CGGTGCGGGAGGGCCGGCGCCCTCCCGCACCGGCGGCACCGCACCGAGGAGGACCGATGAGACGACTGATCACCGCGGTGGCCCTGCTCGCCGCGACCACCCTGCCGCCGGCGGCAGCGGCCCAGGAGGAGCCCGCGCCACCGCCCGCCGCCTGGGAGGTGCTGCCCGCCCCGGACGACGCCGGACCCCGCGAGGCCTTCGAGCTCACCCTCGAGCCCGGTGCGGTCCACGAGGACACCGTGCTCGTGCGCAACCGGGGCGAGGAGGAGATCACGGTCGACGTGTGGGCCACCGACGCCGTCACCACCCCCTCGGGGGAGCTCGGCCTCCTCCTCGCCGAGGACACCCCTCGCTTCGCCGGCGCGTGGATCACCCCGCAGGCCGCGCAGGTCACGCTCGCCCCGGGTGAGGAGACGGCCGTCCCGTTCACCGTCGCCGTGCCGGGCAACGAGCAGCCGGGTGACTACCTCGCCGGCGTCGTCGTCTCCATGCCGCGGGAGGAGACGACGAGCACCGGCCAGCGCGTCCTCGTCGAGGCGCGGGTCGCGAGCCGCGTGTACCTCCGGGTGCCGGGCGACCTCGCGCCCTCGATGCAGGTCTCCGACCTCACCCTCACCCGCGACGCACCGTGGTGGAACTTCTGGTCGGGTGAGACGCGCCTGGACTTCACGGTGACGAACACCGGCAACGCTCGGCTCGTCCCGCAGTCGGCCGCGACCGTCGCCGGGCCGCTCGGGACGATGCGCGCGGACGTGGCAGCCGGGCCGATCCCCGAGCTCATGCCCGGTGACAGCCTGCGCGCGTCCGAGCTCACCGGGTTGGCCGACTCCCTCGTCCTGCCCTCGGTGCCCGCCTGGGGCGTGCTCACGGCCGACCTGTCGGTCCTCGGCCGGCTGAGCGTGGGCCCCGACGCCGTCCGGGACACCGCCGAGGTCACCACCCTCGCGGTGCCGTGGCTCCCCGCGGCCGCCGTGCTCCTCGTCCTCGCGCTCACCGTCCGGCGGCTCGTGCGGGCCGTCCGACGCCGGCGCGCCCGCCGGGCGGCCGGCTCCGGGGACCCTGTGGTGGAGGGGAGCGGCGTCGTCGCGGACGTGACGGTGCCCACCCGGTGAGCGCACGGAGGCCCGCACGGCCGGCGATACGATCCGAGAATGGCTCGTCCCGTCCCGCTGCTCTACACGCTCGCCGCCGGTGTCCTCCGTCCGATCCTCCGAGCGGGGATGAGAGTGGACTGGCGCGGCGCCGAGCACCTGCCGGCCGAGGGCGGCTTCATCGCCGCCGGCAACCACCTGACGAACCTCGACGCGCTCGTGCTGGCCCACTTCCTCTACAACAACGGCGCGGCCCCGCGCTTCCTCGCCAAGCACTCCCTGTTCAAGGTGCCGGTCCTCGGGTGGGCGCTGCGCAAGGTCGGCCAGATCCCGGTCCGACGCAACACCAGCGCCGCCCGCGAGTCCCTCGAGCCGGCGCGACAGGCGCTCGCCGATGGCCTGTGCGTGGGGATCTTCCCCGAGGGCACCTTCACCCGGGACCCGGACCTGTGGCCGATGACGGCACGCTCCGGCGTCGGCCGCCTCGCCCTGTCCGTGCGCGTCCCGGTGATCCCGGTCGCGCTGTGGGGCGTCCAGGACGTGCTGGCCCCCTTCGCCACGGTGCCCCACCCGGTCCCGCGCCGGCGGGTGACGGTGTACGCCGGTCCTCCCGTCGACCTCGACGACCTCTACGACCGGGCGGAGGAGCCGGAGGCCCACCGCGAGGCGACCGCGCGCATCATGGCCACCCTCACCGCGATGCTCGCCGAGCTGCGTGAGGCGCAGCCGCCCGCCCGCCCGTACGACATCCGCCGCGACGGCGACCCGCGCGCCGAGCAGCTCGCCGCCCGCGCCGCCCGCAAGGCCGAGCGCCGCGCCGCGCGCAGGACCGCCGCGTGAGCCGCGCGGCAGTCCTCGGCACCGGCAGCTGGGGCACGACGTTCGCGGCCGTCCTGGCCGACGCCGGCAACGACGTCACCGTGTGGGGACGCTCCCCGCAGACGTGCCGGCAGATCACCGAGGAGCACCGCAACGAGCGCTACCTGCCGGGCATCGAGCTCCCGCACGGTGTGCGCGCCACGACCGACCTCCGCGCCGCCGTCGAGGGGGCGGAGGTCGTCGCCGTCGCGGTGCCCTCGCAGGCCGTGCGCGCCGTCCTCGCCGACGTCGGCCCCGCACTGGCGCCCGACGCCGTCGTCGTCTCGCTCATGAAGGGCGTGGAGCCGGGCACGGGGGAGCGGATGAGCGAGGTCCTGCGTGAGGCGCTCGGCCTGGACGAGCGGCGGATCGCCGTCGTCTCCGGACCCAACCTCGCCCGCGAGATCGCCGCCCACCAGCCCACCGCCACCGTCGTCGCGGCCACCGACGAGCAGACCGCGGCACGCGTGGCCCACGCGTGCGCGACGCCGTACTTCCGCCCCTACACCCACGCCGACGTCGTCGGCGCCGAGCTCGGCGGTGCGGTGAAGAACGTCATCGCGCTCGCCGTCGGCATGGCCCAGGGCCGCGGCTTCGGCGACAACACGACGGCGACGATCATCACCCGCGGCCTGGCCGAGACGACCCGGCTCGGCCTGGCGCTCGGTGCGCAGGCGGAGACGCTCGCGGGGCTCGCGGGGCTCGGGGACCTCGTCGCGACGTGCGCCTCGCGGCTGTCGCGCAACCACACGCTCGGGCGGCACGTCGGTGAGGGCATGACGCTCGCGGAGGCGACCGCCGCCACCGGTGGCACCGCGGAGGGCGTGCGCACGTGTCGCGCCGTCCTCGAGCTCGCCGCCGCCCACGACGTGGAGATGCCCATCACCCAGGCGGTCGCGGCCGTGCTCCACGAGGGGCTGCCGGTGCCGGAGATGACGGCGGCGCTGCTCTCCCGGCCCCGCAAGGCCGAGCAGGCGTGACCTCGCCGGCGGGGCGTCCCCGCCGGCGAGGTGGGCCGGTCAGTCCTCGGCGATGTCGATGACGAGGCGGGCGGGGTTCGACAGGGTGAGGACCCGGTAGTCGGCCGGCCCGCCGTCGACACCGATGAACAGCTGGGTGAGGCCCTCGAACGTCCCGAGGTAGTGGACCTCCTCGATGACGTCCGACCCGTCGACAGGGCCCTGGGACACGTAGTGCGCCTCGCCCTCGTGGGGGTAGCGGGTGCCCGAGACGTAGACGCTGAGGATGGCGTCACCGGCGACGTCGACGCGCTCGCCGCGGCCGTCCTCGATCGCCTCGGTGACGTACTCGGTCTGCCAGCCGGGAACGCCCACACCCTCGAGGTCGATGACGACGCGCTCGTAGCCCTCGTGGTCCCCGACCCGCAGGTCGACCGGCAGGAGCAGGTCGCCGCTGGGCTCGGACGTCCGCGGCGTGCCCGCCGGCTCGAACGGCGGCAGCGCCGACTGGTCGGTCTCCTCGCCGGACGGCTCGCCGGTGGGTGCCGTGGTCGTGGCGTCCTCGGTCGGCGTGGCAGACCCGGGCTCGGTGGTCGGCTCGGTCCCCACCGGCGGGGTGGTCGTCCCGCCGGGGCTCGGCTCGGTGTCCTCGCCGCAGGCGGCCAGACCGAGGGCGAGCACGGAGGCGGTCGCCGCGGTGAGGAGACGGCGTCGCACGTCGTGCCGGGTCGTCATGGTGGTGCCTTCCTGTTGGCCGTCGTCGGGATCCCGATGCTAGTCCCGCGCCGCCGCGGCGAGGCCGAGGGCGAGGTCGGCCCACAGGTCCTCGACGTCCTCGATGCCCACCGACAGGCGCAGGAGGTCGACCGGGACCGTGGGCGCCTCGGAGGCGAACCGGCGGCGCCGCTCGAGGCTGGACTCCACTCCGCCCAGGCTCGTGGCCGGCACCCACAGCCGGACCGCGCCGGCGAGCGCGTCGGCCCCCGCCTGCCCGCCGCGCGGGCGCAGCGTGAGGATCGAGCCGTAGCCCTCCATCTGCGCGCCGGCGAGCTCGTGCTGCGGGTGGCTGGGCAGCGACGGGTGCCCGACGGCGACGACGTCGGGGTGGTCGGCGAGGCGCCGGGCGAGCTCGGCGGCGTTGGCCTGCGAGCGCTCCACGCGCAGGGCGAGGGTCCGCAGGCCACGCAGCGCGAGCCACGTCTCCCACGGCCCGGCGATCCCGCCGACGATGTCCCGGGTGGCGCGCACGGCGTCGTAGAGCTCGCGCGAGGAGGTGACGACGGCGCCGAGGATGAGGTCGGAGTGCCCCGAGAGGTACTTGCTCACCGAGTGGACGACGACGTCGGCACCGAGCTCCAGCGGCCGCTGCGCGAGCGGCGTGGCGAACGTGTTGTCGACCGCGACGAGCGCGCCGGCGGCGTGGGCGGCCGCACTGACCTCGCGGATGTCGGCGACCTCGAGCATCGGGTTGGTCGGCGTCTCGACCCAGACCAGGGAGGTGGGACCGCCGGTGATGGCCGCGCGGACGGCCGCGGTGTCGGCGATGTCGACGTCGACGACCTCGACCGCGCTGCGCCCGGCCAGCCGGTGCGCTGCGACGAGGGTGGCGTGGTAGGCGTGGCGCGGCACGACGAGCCGGCTGCCCGGGCGGGTGAGGTCGAGCGCCGCGCTCACCGCGGCCATGCCGGAGGCGAACACGAGCGCGGGCTCGCTCGCCCGCTCGAGACCGGCGAGCGCCTCCTCGAAGGGCTCCCAGGTCTCGGTGCCGAGGCGGGTGTAGACGTGGCGCCCCGGCTGCACCTCCCCGCGGCCGACGTAGGTGGAGGAGAGCACGACCGGCGGGTTGACCGGCGCGCCCTCGGTGCGCTCCGGGCGTCCGGCGACGACGGCGTACGTGCTGGGGCTGAGGTCCGCGTTCACCCGGCCAGCGTATGCGGTGGCACCGACACGCCCGCCGGTGTCCGGAGGGTGGCTGAGGGCTCAGGCGGCGGGTTGGGAGGGCGGTCGCGCCACCCGCGGGTAGTCTCACGAACGATGAGCGACTCACCCACGCCCGCCACCCCCGCCGCGACCCCGGACGCCACCGCGACCGAGGGCCCGCCGCGCCGCACCCGGATCGCCCTCGTCTTCGGAGGGCGCAGCGGGGAGCACGCGATCAGCTGTGCCACCGCCGCCGGTGTCCTGCGCGCCCTGGACCGGGAGCGTTACGACGTCCTGCCCATCGGCATCACGCCCTCGGGCCAGTGGGTGCTCGCCCCGGACGACCCCGACATGCTCTCGATCGCCGGCTCCGACCTGCCCGAGGTGGTCAGCGCGGCCGGCGACGTCGTCCTGCCGATGGCGACCTCCGACCGTGAGCTCATCGTCTCGGAGCACGGCAAGCTGCCCCGGAGCCTGGGGGAGGTCGACGTCGTCTTCCCGGTGCTCCACGGACCCTACGGCGAGGACGGCACGCTCCAGGGCCTGCTCGAGCTCGCCCACCTGCCCTACGTCGGCTCCGGCGTGCTCGCCTCGGCGGTGGGCATGGACAAGCACTACATGAAGGTCGTGCTCGCCGGGCACGGGCTGCCCGTCGGCCCGTACACCGTCATCACCCCGCGGCTGTGGCGCACCGACCCGGAGGCCGCGACCGACGCCGTCGAGAGCCTCGGCTTCCCGGTCTTCGTCAAGCCCGCCCGGGCCGGGTCCTCCCTCGGCATCAGCAAGGTGGAGAGTCGCCAGGACCTGGCCGCCGCCGTCGCCGAGGCCCAGCGGCACGACCCCAAGGTCATCGTCGAGGCGGCGATCGAGGGGCGCGAGATCGAGTGCGCCGTCCTCGGGGGGCGCGGCGACCAGCCCGCCCGCACGGCGCTGCCCGGTGAGATCGCCGTCTCCGGCCACGACTTCTACGACTTCGAGGCCAAGTACATCGACGCCGCGCACGTGCGGCTCAGCTGCCCGGCGGAGCTGCCCGAGGACGTCATCGCGCGGGTGCGCGAGCTCGCCGCGGAGGCCTTCGAGGCGCTCGGGTGCGAGGGCCTCGCCCGCGTGGACTTCTTCGTCTCGCCCACCGGCGCGGTGACGGTCAACGAGGTCAACACGATGCCCGGCTTCACCCCGTTCTCCATGTACCCGCTCATGTGGGAGCGGAGCGGGATGAGCTACGCAGAGCTGGTCGACGAGCTCGTCCAGCTCGCCCTCGAGCGGCCCGTCGGCCTGCGCTAGGGCGTTCCGGGCCCGACCGCGGGTGAACCGCGCGAGCGCGCCCGGCGTGTCACCCGCGCTCGGCGGTCGTGCCCGCGCTCGCGGCGTCAGGCGTCGCCGATGCCCACGCAGTGGCGCTCGGCGGTGGTGAGCTCGACGGCGGGGGCGAGGTCGACGAGCACCGCCGTCGGCTGGTCCCCGCCACGCTCGGTGGGCACGACGACCTCGACGGCCGGCACCCGGCCGTAGGTGACGAACGTCCACGCGCCGCTCTCGAGGCGCGCGTGCTCGGGCACCGTCTCGTCGTCGCCCTCGAGGGCGAGCCAGTCGACCGAGGAGTCCCCGTTCTCGACCGTGATGCACCGTTCGGTGCTCGGCCCGGGGACCTCGACGCCGCAGCGCAGCGTCACCGCTGGGTCCTCGCCCCACGCGGCCGTGGCCTGGCTGGAGATCGAGCGCTGCGCGCCGCCCGCGAGCTCACCGGGCAGCAGCTGGAGCACCTCCGCGCACACCGGGTCCGACGCCTGCGGCCCTGGAGGGACCGTCACCGGGCTCGCGCACCCGCCGAGCACCGCGACCCCCGCCACCGCCACCGTCACACCAGCGCCTCGTCTCACGTCCCTCACGGTAACCCGGCGCGAGGGTCCTCCCCGCACACCGCGGGCCGCGCCGTGGGCGGGGGAGGGGGCGGGCCGGCGCCGGGTAGCGTGGACGCGTGACGAGCTCCCCCGACCAGGCGCCGGTCGTCGCCGACCTCTCCGAGACCGAGCTCATCGCGAGCTTCGCACCGCTCCTGCCGCGCGGGCGCGCCACGCTCGTCCCCACGGGCGACGACGCCGCCGTCGTCGCCGCACCGGACGGGCGCTTCGTCGTCTCGACCGACGTCCTCGTCGAGGGCCACCACTTCCGTCGCGACTGGGGCACCGCCCGTGACGTCGGGGCACGCGCCGCCGCCCAGAACCTCGCCGACATCGCCGCCATGGGGGCCCTCCCGACGAGCATGGTCGTCGGGCTCGTCCTGCCCCCGACGACGCCCGTGGCCTGGCTGCTCGACCTCGCGCGCGGCCTGGCCGAGGAGTGCGCGCCGCTCGGCGTCGGGGTCGACGGCGGGGACCTCAGCGCGGGGGAGCAGGTCGTCGTCGCCGTCACCGTGCACGGGGACCTCGAGGGCCGGGCACCGGTGCTGCGTTCCGGGGCCCGGCCCGGTCACGTGCTCGCCCACGCCGGCGTCCTGGGCAGGGCCGCGGCGGGCTACGCCGTCCTCGCGGCCGGTCTCCCGTACACCGGGGACCCCGACACCGCGGCCGTCGTCGGCGCCTTCCTGCGTCCTGCGCCCCCCTACGCCGCCGGGCCGCAGGCGGCCGACGCCGGGGCGACGGCGATGATGGACGTGAGCGACGGGCTCGTGCGCGACGCCGGGCGGATGGCCCGCGCGTCGGGCGTGGAGATCCTCCTCGACCCCGTCGCCGAGGCGCTCGCGCCCGACCTCGCCCGGCTCGAGCCCGTTGCCCGCAGGCTCGGCGCCGACGCCGCCGCGTGGCTGCTCACCGGCGGGGAGGACCACGGACTGCTCGCCACCTTCGCGCCCGACCGTCCGCTGCCGCCCGGGTTCCGCAGGATCGGCACGGTCCGCGCGGCCGGACCCGCCGGCCCGCGGGTCGTACCGAGCCCCGCCGACGCCGCCCACGTCACCGCCCTCGGCTGGGACCACTTCCGCGCCTGACCGCGGGTGCCGCAGCAGGCCAGGCCCACGACCCTCTGGGACGCCCCCTGGCGCCCTCGGACGCCCCGTGCGGCGGGGTGCGGAGCTGCAAAAGGGCGTCCCTGAGAGCGCTCAGTCCGCCGGGCGTTCGGCGAGGAACAGCTCGCACGTGGCGTTGTAGAAGCGATCGCTCTGCCCCAGGTGCTCCATCCCGATGCGCAGCGCCACCCGCTGCGAGGCCGTGTTCCGGGGGTTCGTCACCGCGACGACGCGCTCCAGACCGCCGGCGAACGCGTGCTCGAGCACCTGGCCGGCCGCCTCGGTCGCATAGCCGTGCCCCCAGGAGTCGGGGTGCATGTGCCAGCCGATCTCCGTCTCGCCGGACGGCTCCAGCGGGAGGACCGGCCCGGAGGCCGGGATCTGCTTGAGCAGGAGCGTGCCCAGGCGCTCGCCGCTCGTGCGGCGGGTCGCGAGCCAGACGCCGTGGAGGGAGTCGTCGGCGCCGCGGAAGCGAGCGACCCGCTCCACCGCCTCCTCGCGGTCGGTCATCGCCCGCGGCTCCGTGCCGAGGAACTGCACCACGTCCCAGCGGGAGTAGAGGTCGAGGGCGAAGTCGACGTCGTCGTCGGTCCAGGGACGCAGGGTGAGCCGCTCGGTCGTGAGGGTGTGCATCGGCACACCGTAGCCCTCGCCGGAGGCGCCGATGAGCGGATGGCCAGGCCTTTCGTCTGGGAGCGACACTGCCGCGGACATGCTTGACCATGGCCACCCGCATCCCTACGTTGTGACCGGCATCACTCAGCGTCGAGAGTAGCTCGCCCGGGCCGTCGCCCAGTCGCTCGCCGTTGAGTCCCTTCCCCGAACGGAGAGACCGTGGACCTCGCGCAGGACATCCTCACCGGGATCGCCAACAACGTCTTCAACCAGGTGCCGATCCTCATCGGCCTCATCGCCCTCGCCGGCCTGCTGCTCCAGCGCAAGCCGGTTGAGGCCGTCGTCGGCGGCACCCTCAGGGCCGTGGTCGGCGTCGTCATCCTCACCCTCGGCGTCGACGTGTTCGTCGGAGGCCTGGTCGCCTTCCAGGCCATCGTCGCCAGCGCCGTCGGCCTCCAGCCGCCGACGGCGGAGAGCACCCTCAATGACTTCCTCGCCGGCACCGGGTCGGCCGTGCCGATGATCATCGCCGTGGGCTTCGCCATCCACCTCCTGATCGTCCGGCTGTTCCCGGCCGCCCGGTACGTCTACCTCACCGGTCACCTGATGTTCTGGATGAGCATCGTCATCGCAGCCTCGCTCGCCGAGGTGCTCACCGACATCTCCCGCACCACGCTCGTGCTGTCCGGCGCCGTCATCATCGCGTGCTACTGGACGCTCCAGCCGCTGTGGATCGCGCCCCTCATGCGCCGGGTCACGGGCAACGACCAGTACGGGCTCGGGCACACGACCTCCAGCGTGGCGCTGATCGCGGGGTACGGCTCACGTGCGCTACGCCTGGGCGACCCGCAGAAGCACGACTCGGAGAAGCTCAAGCTGCCGCGCCAGCTGTCCTTCTTCAAGGACATCAACGTCTCGACGGCGCTGATCATCACGGTGATCATGCTCATCGCGATCGCCTTCGCCGACAGCGGCGTGGTCCAGGAGCAGATGGGGGACTCGGAGCTCCTGCCGTGGGCCTGGGGGCTGACCCAGGCGCTGCGATTCGCCGCCGGCATCGCCATCCTGCTCTTCGGTGTTCGCATGTTCCTCGCCGAGATCGTCCCCGCCTTCAAGGGCATCTCGGACAAGGTGCTGCCCGGCACTCGCCCTGCCCTCGACATCCCCGTCGTCTTCCCCAAGGCGCCCACCGCCGTGATGATCGGCTTCCTCAGCTCGACCGTCGTGTTTCTCGTCCTCATGGGCGTCTTCGCCGCAGCCGGCTGGTTCGTCCTCGTCCCGCCCATGATCATGCTCTTCTTCGGCGGCGGATCCGGCGGCGTCTTCGGCAACGCGGTGGCCGGGTGGCGTGGCGCCGTCTTTGGCGGCGTCGTCAACGGCGTGCTGCTCGCCTTCGGCCAGTGGATCGGGTGGGGTCTGTACCGCAACACCGCGCCGGAGATCGCCACGTTGGCCGACCCCGACTGGTACGCCGTCGGCTGGCTCCTCCTCGGCGCCACCGAGCTCCTCTCGCCCCTCGGCGCGGCCGCCGCCTGGGTGGTCGCCGGGGCGATCCTCGTCGTCACGGTCGCCGTGCTACTCCTCCTCGGCCGCCGCGCGCGACGCCTCGCGTCGGACCTTCCCGCCGCGGACCACGCGACCGCATCCACGACGTCGGTCGACGGCGCCGGCGCATCCGACAGCCCGACCACCACTGGAGGCCACCATGTCTGACCGACCCGACCCGCTCAAGGTGCTCGCAGTGTGCGGCCTGGGAATGGGCACCAGCCTCATCCTTCGGATGACGACGGAGGCGGTCCTCTCGCGACTGGGCGTCCCTGCCGCCGTGGACAACACCGACCTGTCCGCCGCGCGCAGCACCCAGGCCGACGTCATCGTCGGCCAGGGCATGCACGTGGACGAGCTCACCGGAACCGCCCCGGTGATCGTCACCGTCGACGACTTCGTCGACGAAGGGGCGCTGGAGGCGCGGCTACGGCCGGCGCTGGAGGAGGCCGGATGGCTGTGACCCCGGTGGCTGCCGCCTTCGCCGCGTCCGCCGAGGACTGGCGCGAGGGCACGCGCGCAGCGGCCGAGCTCCTCGTCGGCCTCGGCACCGCGGGCGAGGACTACCCGGCGGCCTGCGTGGCCGCGATCGAGGAGCACGGGCCCTACATCGTGCTCACGCGCGGGGTCGCCCTCGTCCACGCCCAGGTGCCGGCCGGCACGCGCGAAGGGCTCGCCGTCCTCCGCCTGGGCACCCCGGTGGAGTTCGGCCACCCCACCAACGACCCCGTCGACGTCCTGCTCTCCTTCTCCTCGGGAGGGGACCACATGGCGATGATCAAGGCCGTCGCGAGAGGTCTCGGCGGCGGCCTCGCCGACAGGATCCGGCAGGCCGCCGACACCGCCGAGGCGGAGTTGCAGCTCACGGAGGTGCTCGATGACTGACGTCCTCGCCGGGTTCTCCCACTTGGTGACAGAGCACATCACCCGCGTGCTCACCGACGCTGAGCCAGACCTGCGGGCCACGGCACAGGAGGTCGTCCGCGCGGGCCGCGAGGACCGGCTCGTCCACACGACCGGCGCGGGGCACTCCCTCGCCGGGGTCATCGAGAGCTTCTACCGGGCTGGCGGCCTCGCCCGCGTCCGGCCGCTGTGGCACCCCGACCTCCTTCCGCTCGGCGGCGCGCTGCGCTCGACGACGGCGGAGCGGACCCCCGGCCTCGCGCGCGAGGTCGTCGAGGGGTCCGGGATCGGGCCGGGGGACGTGCTCGTCGTCTTCTCCAACTCGGGAATCAACCACTACCCGGTGGAGGCCGCCCTGCTCGGGCGTGAGGCGGGCGCGACCGTCGTCGCCGTGACCTCACGGGAGGCGTCGGCGCAGGCGCCGCTGCGCGCCGGCCGGCGGCTCTACGACCTGAGCGACGTCGTCATCGACACACAGGTGCCCGCGGGGGACGCGACGTGGCCCGCGGGAGCGCCACGTACCGCGCCGCTCTCCTCGATCGTCAACGCGGCGGTCTGGGACGCCGTCCTCGTGCTCGCCCACGACCTCGACCCGGATCTGCCGCTGTGGCAGAGCGCGAACATCGCCGACCCGGCCGTGTCCAACGAGGACATCGCCGCGGGCCTCGCGGGCCGTGTTCCCGAGCTCCATGCGGGCACTTGACGTCCGGCTCGAGGCACACAGGCTTCGAGGCAACGCCGAAGGGCCGTCCGACGATGTCGGACGGCCCTTCGCTC
>NZ_VDFS01000041.1:11960-26512 GCF_006151955.1 Georgenia sp. 311
GGTGGGCCGGGCGGCTGGTCACGCGCTGGTGGCGCGCTGGACCTTGCCGGCCTTGAGGCACGAGGTGCAGACGTTCATCCGCTTGGCGGTGCCGTTCACGTTGGTGCGCACGCGCTGGATGTTCGGGTTCCACCGACGGCTCGTCCGCACGTGGGAGTGCGAGACGCTCTTGCCGAAGCTGGGGTGCTTGCCGCAGACGTCGCAGGTGGCAGCCACGGTCTTCTCCTGAATCTCTTGCTGGCACACGACCGGGTGATCGTGGATGGTCATCATGGTCGGCACACTCGGTGCCGGACCGGCCCCCGGGAGGGCAACCTCAGCAGGATACCCGACACCTGAGGCCAGCCCCAAACGGTGCGACACACCTCACCCCGCCGTGTCGGCGGCGGCTTATAGCCTGTGTCGCAGCAGATCTTACCGAAGGGACGGACGTGACCGAGACGCTCACCGTGCTCGGCCCGGCGCACGTGCGCCGCTGGTTCGAGCAGGGGCTGCGGTCGCTGCTCGCCGTCCGCCGCCAGGTCGACGTGCTCAACGTCTTCCCCGTGCCCGACGGCGACACCGGCACCAACCTCGTCCTCACGCTCGCCGGCGCAGCGCGTGCGGCGTCCACCCTCGGCGCGGACGCCGGCCTCCCCGAGCTCACCGCGGCTGCCGCGCGCGGTGCGCTCGTCGGGGCACGCGGCAACTCCGGCGTCATCCTCAGCCAGGCCATGCGCGGCCTCGCGGGCGCCGTCGCCGGCCACGACGTGCTCGACGGCCCGCTCCTGGCCGCTGCCCTGCGCGCGGCGGCCGACGAGGCCCGCCGGGCAGTCGCGCGGCCCGTCGAGGGGACCGTCCTCACCGTCGCCGACGCCGCCGCCGAGGCGGCGCTGGGTGCCTCCGACGGCACGGTCGCCGAGGTCGCCACGTCCGCCGCGCGCGCCGCCGCCGTGGCGCTGGCGGACACTCGCGGCCAGCTCGACGTCCTCACCGAGAGCGACGTCGTCGACGCCGGCGCGGCCGGGTACGTCATCCTGCTCGACGCGCTCGCCGCCGTCGCCGACGACGACGCTCCCGACACACCGCGCGCCAGGCAGGCGCTGGCCCGCCTGTGGTCAACCCCGCGCCCGGTCCCCGTCGGGCCGGTGTGCGGGCTCGGTGCGGGTGTCGTCGCCCGCGGCGGGCAGGCCGCGTTCGAGGTGATGTACGTCCTGCACGCCACCGCGCCGGAGGCGGCCGCGCTGCGCGAGCGGCTCGGCTCGGTGGGTGAGTCCCTCGCCGTCGTCGGCGGCAGCGACGGCCACGAGCGCGGGCTGTGGCAGGTCCACGTCCACACCGACGACCCCGCCGCCGTCCTCGCCGACCCCGCCGTCACCGAGCAGGTGTGCGTGCGCTCGCTCACCGCGCCGCCGACCGGCGTCGTCGCGTGCACGCGGCTGCCCGGCCTGCTCGCGCCGCTCGCCGCCACCGGGGCGGTCCTCGTCCTCCATCCGGACGCCGCCGGCCTGGAGCGGGCGATCGTCGACGCCGGCACCCCCGACGTCCTCCTCCTGCCCTGCGACGAGACGTCCGCGGCACTCGCCCGCGAGGTCGGCTCGCTGCTGCCCGACGCCCAGCGGGTCGTCGTCGCCGGCACGCGTGAGGAGCTCGCCGTCCTCACGGTCGTCGCCGATCAGCGGCCCGGGGCGGGGGCGCAGGAGCGCCTCGCCGTCGCCGCCGAGGCCGTCTCCCGCCTGCGCACGAGGAGCTGCGGGCTCGCCGAGGCCGGGGAGGTCGCCCGCGAGCTGCTGCACCGTGACGACGAGCTCCTCACCGCCGTCGTCGGCCTCGACGCCGCCCCGGGCACGCCCGCCCGCGCGGCCCTCGAGGCCACCCTGCGTTCCGTCGTCGCCGAGACGGCGCCGCAGGCCGACGTCCTCCTGCTCGACGGCGGCCGGCCCGCACCCGACGTCCTCCTGGGGGCCCAGTGACCGTGTTGAGCACACCCCTGTCGCGCCTCGTGGGTGACCGCACCGCCAAGGCGCTGGCGAAGCTCGGCCTGGAGACCGGGTGGGACCTCGCCCGCCACTACCCGCGCCGCTACGGCGACCCGAGCCGGCTCACCGACTTCGGCGACCTGCCGCTCGGTGACCACGTGACCCTCAACGCGCGGATCGCGCGCACGTCGCTGCGCCCCACCCGCAAGCCGCGCATCTCGATGCTCGACGTCACCGTCACCGACGGCAGCGGCGAGATCACGCTGCGGTTCTTCGGCGCCCACGGCTACCTCGCGAGCCGCGAGCGGCGCCTGTACGCCGGGCGCGTGGGCCTGTTCACCGGCACCGTCGAGCGCTTCGGCGGCAAGCTCATGCTCAAGAACCCCGGCTTCGAGTTCTTCGACGACGACGACGAGGAGGACAAGGCCGCCGCGCTGGAGCGGATGTCGCGGCCCACGCCCATCTACGCCGCGACCGCCGCGCTGCCCACGTGGCGCATCCGCGGCGCCGTGCAGACGGTCCTGCAGCCCCTCACCGAGGACGACGTCCCCGACCCCGTGCCCACCGAGATCCTCGAGCGGGACGGGCTGCCGACGCTGCGCGAGGCGCTGCGCCTGGTCCACGACCCCCGCACCGAGGAGGACTGGCGCCGGGGCCGGGAGCGGCTGCGCTACGAGGAGGCCTTCGTCCTCCAGACCGCGCTCGCGGCGCGACGGGCCGAGGCAGAGGCGGAGGCGGCGACCGCTCGCGAGGCACGTGCCGGCGGGATCCGGGACACGTTCGCCAAGCGGCTGCCCTTCACGCTGACCGAGGGGCAGCAGGAGGTGGTCGCCGAGATCTCCGGCGAGCTCGCCCGGCCGTGGCCGATGCAGCGGCTCCTCCAGGGCGAGGTCGGCTCCGGCAAGACCGTCGTCGCGCTCCTCTCGATGCTCCAGGTGGTCGACGCCGGGGGACAGGCCGCGCTCCTCGCACCCACCGAGGTGCTCGCCGCGCAGCACGCCCGCTCCATCCGGGCGATGCTCGGCCCGCTCGCCGAGGCCGGGATGCTCGGCGGTGCGGAGGACGCGACGCGCGTCGAGCTGCTCACCGGCTCGCTGCCGGCCGCCGCCCGGAAGAAGGCGCTGCTCGCCGCGGCGTCGGGGGAGGCGGGCATCGTCATCGGGACGCACGCGCTGCTGTCCGAGGGAGTGCAGTTCGCCGACCTCGGGCTCGTCGTCGTCGACGAGCAGCACCGCTTCGGCGTCGAGCAGCGCGACGCGCTGCGCGCCAAGGCGGCGGTCACCCCGCACCTGCTCGTCATGACCGCCACCCCCATCCCGCGGACCGTCGCGATGACGGTGTTCGGCGACCTCGAGACCTCCACCCTGCGCGAGATCCCCGCGGGCCGGTCGGGCATCCGCACCTTCCTCGCGCCCTCCGGCCACCCGCGCTGGACCCAGCGCACCTGGGAGCTCGCGCGGGAGCAGATCGAGGACGGCGGACGCGTCTACGTCGTGTGCCCCCGCATCACCGCCGAGGGCGACGACGTCGAGACCGAGCTCCTCGACGAGGCCGCCGAGGACGGCGAGGCGCAGGCGCTCCCCGTCGCCCCGGCCGGGAACGGCAAGCCGCAGCTGGCGGCGGTCGACGAGGTCGCCGCGATCCTGCGCGAGCACCCCGCCCTTGACGGCATCCGGATCGGGGAGCTCCACGGGCGGATGTCCCCCGAGGAGAAGGACGCCGCGATGGCCGCGTTCGCCTCCGGTGAGGTGCCGGTGCTCGTGACGACCACCGTCGTCGAGGTCGGCGTCGACGTCCCCGAGGCCTCGGTCATGGTCATCATGGACGCCGACAGGTTCGGCATCTCCCAGCTCCACCAGCTGCGCGGACGCATCGGACGTGGCTCACGGGCGGGCACGTGCATCGCGTGGACCACCGCGCGTGAGGGCACCCCGGCGATGACCCGGCTGCGCGCGTTCGAGGCGACGACCGACGGCTTCGAGCTCGCGCAGGTGGACCTCGAGCAGCGGCGCGAGGGCGACATCCTCGGCGCCGCGCAGTCCGGCCACGGCAGCTCGCTGCGGCTGCTGCGCGTGCTCACCGACACCAAGGTCATCGAGAAGGCCCGTTGGGACGCCCGCAAGATCGTCGACCGGGACCGCACCCTCGCCGCCTACCCGGCGCTGCGGCAGGCGATTACCGAGCAGCTCGACCCCGAGCGAGCCCAGTTCCTCGACCGCACCTGACCCGTCCCGCCTCCCTCGTCGTCCCGTCCCGTCCCGCGACAGCAGACTTCCCCGCGAGAGCCGAGTTCCGCTCGAGAGCGGAGTTTGTCGCGAGAGCGGAGTTTCGCGCGAGAGCGGAGTTTGTCGCGAGAGCCGAGTTCTGGGCGAGCGTCGAGTTATGCGCGAGGTGTCGAGTCAAACGCTGCTGCCGCGCGAACTCTGCAGGCAAAAGTCCGCTGTCGCGCAGAACTCGGCTGTCGGCCGTTAGTCCGCTGTCGCGCAGAACTCGGCTGTCGCCGGGCCGGGGCGGGGCGGGCCGGGGCGGGGCCGCGCGGTAGGGCGGGGCGGGGCGGGGCCGCCGGGCGGGGTCGGTGGGGTCGGTGGGGTCGGGCGCGAGCGGTGGGCAGTAGGGTCGTGCGCATGCCCGAGGAGACCGTGCTGTCCGTGCGCGCCCTGAGTGTCGGCTACGACGACGAGCCGGTCTGCGCACCGATCGACCTCGACCTCACGCCCGGCGAGGCCGTCGCCGTCATCGGCGCGAACGGCACCGGCAAGTCGACCTTCCTGCGCACCGTCCTCGGCCTCCAGGAGCCGCTGGCCGGACGCACCCGTCTGCTCGGCGCGGAGCCGGACCCGCGGGACGGTGACCTGCGCGCGTCGGTCGCCAGCGTCCTCGGCGACGACGCCTTCTTCCCGTCCCTCACCGTCACCGAGCACCTCCTCCTCACCGCGCTCGGCCACCGCGTCCCGGACGCCCGCGACGTCGTCACCGACCTCCTCGAGGAGTTCGGCCTCACCGACCGCGCCGACGCACTGCCCGCGGCGCTCTCCTCCGGTCAGCGGCGCCGCGTCCTGCTCGCCGCGGCGTTCGTCCGGCCCCGCTCGCTCCTCGTCCTCGACGAGCCCGAGCAGCGGCTCGACGCCGGGATGCGCAACCGCCTCGCCGAGCTCCTCGTCGAGGAGCGGGAGGACGGCGGCGCCGTCCTCGTCGCCTCCCACGACCCGGTCGTCGTCGAGCGGGTCGCCACGAGCGTCGTCCTCCTCCACGACGACGGCGTCCGCACCCTCGACCCCGCCGCCGGCGCTGCCGCCATCGCGGCCCTCTAGCCGCTCGCGGCGCGGCGCCGAGGCCAGCGGACACGTCGACAGCCTGCTCAGCTGCCGCGACGGCGCGGTAGGCGCCCTCTGCCCGGTGGCACCATCGTCACCGCCGCTGCCACCGCGGCCGCCGCGACGAGTGCGGAGCGGAAGAAGCCGGTGAGGGGCGAGGCGTCGTGCGAGTTCCACAGGATCACCGTGAAGAAGTACTCCGGCACTGGGTGCGCAAGGGTCGCGGCCGCCCAGAAGACGACGACGGGCCGGCGGTCAGGTCCGCCACGGACCCCGGCCAGGACGGCGAGCGCGGCGGTCGCGAGAAGCGCGAGATCGGCCCCGACCGACGCCAGGTTCCAGGCGTCGACCGCGACCGGCTCTCCGGCCAGGCCGCTCCGCAGCTCGGGCACTCCCATGCCGATCCAGGCGGCCGCGAACCCCGCCCCCGCGAGGACGGACAGCAGTCGGACGTGCCGGCGGCCGGTGAGGGACAGCGCCACGAGGGCCACCCCGAGCCCGAGCAGGACGAGGCTCATCCCCTCCCGCGCGGTCGCGCCCGCGATCGGTACCCACGGGTGGTCTGGCGCGATGAAGTCGTACGCGTGGTCCTGCATGAGGACGCACGACCCCTGCGGGTCTCCACCGGGAAGGCCTGCCACGGGAGGGGCGTCGCCGCCGAAGCAGACGCCGAACCTCGACCACGCGGCCTGGGCCCCGAGCACGGCGGAGGCCACCAGGAGGACAACGCCCACGGACCGCAGGGCGAGCACGCCGACACCGGCCACCGCCCGCGGACGGCCGCTCCTGTGCGACGGGGCATCGATGACCATCGCCGCTCCTTCCCGACGAAGCACCATGGTCCCGGAACGGTCGCCGGATGTCTGTCGGACGGTGACACGTCCTCGCGCGGCATCCGGGTGTTCCGCACACGTGGCGACAGTCGCGCAGAAGTCGACAGTCGCCCAGAAGTCGGCTGTCGTGCAGAAGTCGGCTGTCGTGCAGAAGTCGGCTGTCGTGCAGAAGTCGGCTGTCGTGCGGAAGTCGGCTGTCGCGGGGAGGTGGGGAGGTCGCGGGAGGGAGAGGCAGGGGAGAGGGGAGGTAGGAGGCAGGGGCGGGGGAGTGTCGGGTGGCGGTGGGGGTGGGGTGGGCGACGGTAGGGTCGCTCACTGACGTCGCCCGTCATGGTCGGACGGGCGCCGGACGAGCGCGCGGAGGTGGCATGACGACGAGCGGTGCTGCCGGCTACCCCTCGGGTGGTGCGATGCGGCGCTGGACGCGGCTCGTCGTGCGCACCCGCGCCGAGAAGAGCGTGGGCGAGCTGCTCGGCGACGTCTACACGATCGTCCTCACCGTCGCCGTGACGGTCGCGATGGTCGGTGCGTTGGCCCGCAACCACGGCCTCACCCGCACCGGCCCGCAGACGGGCACGGACCTCGACACCGGCTGGCTCACGCTCCTCGCGGCCCTCGCCGTGCTCGGCTTCGGCGTCGGGCTGCTCGGCCGCACCGGCCCCGTCTCCCTCGGTGCCGCCCAGGCCGGCTGGTGGCTCCCGCTGCCCGGGGAGCGCGGCTCGCTCCTGCGTCCCTCCCTCGTCGGGCCGACGACGGCGGCCGCGGCGGTCGGAGCCATCACCGGGCTCCTCCTCGCCCTGGCGATCGACCCCGCGCTCACCCTGGTCACCGCCCTGGCTGCCGCCCTCGCCGGGCTCCTGCTCGGGGCCGCCCTCGCGCTCGGGCTCGTGCCCGTCGAGGCCGCCGGCCGCCAGCGGGCCGTCTCGGTCGCGGGGGACGGTCTGCTCGCCCTCACCCCCGTCGCCGCCCTCGCCCTCGTCCTCGCGCCGCCGGGGCAGCTCCTCGTCCCGACCGGCTGGTGGCCGGCCGGCGTGGGGGCGGTGCTCCTGGCGCTCGCGTGGTGGCGCGCGCTGCGCAGCCTGCCGCACCTGCACGACACCGAGCTGCGGGAGCGGGGAGCGGCGGCTGTCGAGCTGCGCGGCGCGACGCTCGCCACCGACACCCGGGACATCGGCCGGGCGCTGGACATCGCGCCGCGGCGCGCACGGCGGCGCCGCTCGGCGCGGCTGCGGCTCGTGCCCCGGCTCGTCCGCCTCGCCGGACCGGGAGCCGCCCTCGCCACCGCCGACGCGCTCCTCCTGTTCCGCTCCCCGCGCCGGCTGGTGCAGCTCGTCTGCGGCGCCGCGCTCGCCCTCGTCGCCCCGCTGCTGCCCCAGCTGCCCGCCGTGGGGATCGTGCTCGGCGTCGTCAGCGGGGCGTGGATCGCGGCGCTCGCGACCGGCCTGGGCGCCCGCGACGCGCAGGCGGTGCCCGCGATCGACGCGCTCCTGCCCGTGGGGCAGCGCGCCGTCCGCGGCTGGCGCCTCGTCGTGCCCGTCCTCGTCATGCTCCTGTGGTCGCTGCCGGTCTTCGCCGTCCTCGGCCGGCTCTACGACGACGTCGGCGGCTGGCTCGCCCTCGGTCTGCTCGCGGCCCCGGTGTGGGCGGGGGGCGTCGTGCGCTCGGCCTACCGCCCGCCGCCGGACTTCTCCGGCCCTCTCATCGTCACCCCGATGGGTGCCTACCCCAAGGGCCTGGCGACCCTCGCGAGCACCGGCCCGGACGTCATCCTCGTCGGGGCGGTGCCGCTCGCCGTCGCGGTCCTCACGGGTAGCGTCACCCCCGTGCTCCTCGGTCTGCAGCTCGCCCTCACCGCGCTCGCGGTCGCGCTGTCGGTGCGCACCGTGCGTCCGAAGGCGGAGTCGTGAACAACCGCCGGCCTCGCTGGTGGGTCTGGGCGGTGGGGGTCGTCCTCGCCGTCATGGTGGTCGTCGTCGTCCTGCTCGTCGTCGCCGTCGTCACCCTCGGGGTGCCGACCGGCCTGCTCGGGGACGTAGGGTCGGTGCCGTGACGAGGATCGTGGCCGGCACGGCCGGCGGGCGCCGGCTCACCGTCCCCCAGGGCGCCACCCGCCCCACCAGCGAACGTGTCCGGGAGGCGCTGTTCTCCCGGCTCGAGCACCAGGGCGTCGTCGACGGCGCGCGCGTGCTCGACCTGTACGCAGGCTCCGGAGCCCTGGGCCTGGAGGCCGCCAGCCGCGGCGCGGTGGCGGTCACCCTCGTCGACTCGGCGAAGCCGGCGGCCGCGGCCTGCCGCCGCAACGCGGCGACGCTGGGTCTGCGGCAGGTCGAGGTGCATGCGACGACGGTGCGCTCCTACCTCGCGGGAACGCCGACCACCGCCTACGACCTCGTCCTCATCGACCCGCCCTACGACGTCGAGGAGGAGACGCTCGACGAGCTCCTCGGGCTCCTCGTCCCCTGGCTGGCGCCCGGCGCCGTCGTCGTCGTCGAGCGGTCGCGGCGCAGCCCCGAGCCGACGTGGCCCGACGGGCTCGAGGCGAGCGACGACCGTCGCTACGGGGACACGACACTGTGGTTCGCCTCCACCACCTGAGCGGCCGCGCGAACTACCGTGGCCACATGATGGCGTGCGAGGGGCGGCGACGGTGAGCCTGGCGGTCTGCCCCGGGTCCTTCGACCCCGTGACGCTCGGGCACCTCGACGTCGTGCGGCGGGCCCGTGGCCTGTTCGACGAGGTCGTCCTCGCCGTCGCGCACAACTCCGCCAAGTCCTACCTGTTCGACCTCGAGCGGCGCGTCGAGCTCGCCCGCGCCGCCGTCGAGGGACTGGACGTGCGCGTCGACGTCGTCGACGGCCTGCTCGTCGACTACTGCCGGCGCGTGGGCGCGACCGCGATCGTCAAGGGTGTCCGCGGCGGCGCGGACTTCGACGCCGAGCAGCCCATGGCGCTGCTCAACCGGCGCCTGTCGGGCATCGAGACGGTGTTCCTCGTCGGTGACGGCGCCCTCGCCCACATCGCCTCCTCGCTCGCCAAGGACGTCGCCCGCCACGGTGGCGACGTCACCGACCTCGTGCCGCCCGCCGTCGCGCAGGCGCTGCGCGAGGCCTTCCCCCACCCAGGAGGACCGCAATGACCGCCCACGGCACCACCCAGCCCGCGACGCAGGAGGACGGCGCCTCGCTGCTCGCCATCCTCGACGAGCTCGTCACGCTCGTCACCGAGGCCCGGCAGATGCCGATGTCGGCCTCGGTGCTCGTCAACCGCGCCGAGGTGATGGACCTCCTCGCCGCGGCGAAGTCGGTCGTGCCGGGGGAGATCCAGGCCGCCGACGACGTCCTCGCCGGTGCCGAGGGTGTTCTCGCCGAGGCCCGGGAGCGTGCGGGCCGCGTCCTGCGCGAGGCCGAGGAGCAGGCGGAGCGGATGGTGAGCGAGGAGAGCGTCGTCGCGCTCGCCGAGGAGCGCTCGGCCCAGATCATCGCCGCCGCGGAGGAGGAGGCCGCCCGCCTCGCGCGGAACGCCAACGACTACTGCGACCGGCAGCTCGCCCAGTTCGAGATCGACCTCGGCGCCATCACCAAGCAGGTGCGCGCCGGGCGTGACCGCCTCGCCAGCCTCACCGACGCCCCGGCGCGCGACTAGCGGTCCGCCCGCGCCCCCGCCGAAGAGGGGCCCGCCTGAGGTAGCGTGAAGCGGTTGCGGCGCCGTGCCGCATCCGTCTGTCCGTCCTCGCCGACCAGGAGTGCCGTCCATGGATTCCCGATCACCCTTCGTGCTCAGCACCCACGAGCTCGCGCGCAGGCCCGGGACGATGCGCGAGGTCACCCTCGAGATCGACGCCCCGGAGGACTTCGGCACCGCGGTCATGGGCGTCGAGCCCGGGTCCCCGATCGCGCTGGACCTGCGGCTGGAGTCGGTGCTCGACGGCGTGCTCGTCTCGGGCGAGGCCCAGGTGCGTCTGCGCGGGGAGTGCGTGCGCTGCCTGCGTGAGATCACCGACACGCAGACCGTGGAGGTCAGCGAGCTGTTCTTCTACCCCGGCGCGCGCGAGAGGGCGCTGGAGCAGGGGGACGAGGAGGCCGAGGACATGCTCGAGCTCGAGGGCGAGCTGCTCGACCTCGAGCCGGTCGTGCGCGACGCCGTCATCAGCGCCCTGCCCTTCCAGCCGCTGTGCGACGAGAACTGCCGCGGGCTGTGCCCCGGCTGCGGCGAGCGCCTGGACGACCTGCCGCACGACCACGAGCACGTCGACGTCGACCCGCGCTGGGCAGCCCTCGCCGCCCTCGCGTCCGAGGACGACGCCGGCACGAAGGAGCGTCCCGCGGCGGACGGGGAGCGCTGACGGTGGCGAAGAAGGTGGCCGCGGGGGCGGCTCGAAACGACGTCGGGACGCTGCTCGAGCGGCTCGGGGTCCACATCGACGGTGAGCTGCTCGTGCTGGCGCTCACCCACCGGTCCTTCGCGCACGAGGCGGGCGGCATCCCGACGAACGAGCGGCTGGAGTTCCTCGGGGACACGGTGCTCGGCCTCGTCGTCACCGAGAACCTCTACCGGAAGAACGCCGACACCGCCGAGGGGGACCTCGCGCGGATGCGGGCGGCGACGGTGAGCCAGCGGGCGCTCGCGTCGGTGGCGCGCGACCTCGGGCTGGGCGACTTCATCCTCCTCGGGCGCGGTGAGCTCGTGACCGGCGGGCGTGAGAAGGACTCGATCCTCTCCGACACCGTCGAGGCCCTCATCGGCGCCGCCTACCTGTGCAACGGCCTGGAGCCGACCCGGGCGATGATCGAGCGCCTCGTGGGCGACCTGCTCCACCAGGCCGCGACGCTGGGCGCGGGCCTGGACTGGAAGACGAGCCTGCAGGAGCTCGTCGCGGCCCGCGGGCTGCCGGCGCCGCTCTACCAGGTGGTCGGCACCGGCCCGGACCACGCCCGCAGCTTCACCGCGACCGTCCTCGTGGGCGAGGCGGACTACGGCACGGGCACCGGCCCGTCGAAGAAGGTGGCCGAGCAGGAGGCCGCGCAGAACGCCTACTCGCGCCTCTCCGCCGAGGACCCGGCCGGCCCCGCCGGCGGCTGAGGCCGCCGTGCCCGAGCTGCCCGAGGTCGAGACCGTCCGCGACGGGCTGGCCCGTCACGTACTGGGCCGGCGCGTCACCGCCGCCACGGTCCACCACCCGCGCGCGGTGCGCCGGCACGAGGGCGGTGCCCCCGACCTGCCCGGCCGCCTCACCGGGCGCACGCTGAGCGCCGCCGTCCGGCGCGGGAAGTACCTGTGGCTGCTCCTGGACGACGAGCCGGCCGACGCCCTGCTCGTCCACCTCGGCATGAGCGGGCAGCTCCTCGTCCGTCGCGACGGCGCAGCGCTCGCCCTGCCCCCGCCCGAGACCCTCACCAACCCCCGCCCCACCCCACCCCCTGCCGACAGCCGACTTCCGCGCGACAGCGGAGTTCCGCGCGAGAGCCGACTTCCGCGCGACAGCGGAGTTCCGCGCGACAGCGGAGTTCTGCACGAGAGCGGAGCTCCGTCCGCGGATCCCCGCACCCCCACGGCCGCCCCCGGCGTCCCGCCGGACCCCACCCGTCACCTGCGCGTCGAGCTCACCCTCGACGACGGCGCCCAGCTGTGGTTCGTCGACCAGCGCACCTTCGGCCACGTCCTCGTCGCCGACCTCGTCCCGACGACGGACGGCGGGCCGGGCGGCCACGGCTCACCGCTCCCGGCGCTGCCCGAGCCCGCCGCCCACATCGCCCGCGACCCGCTCGACCCGGTGCTCGACGTCGCGGCCCTGGCCCGCCGGCTGCGCGCCCGGCGCACGGAGGTCAAGCGGGCGCTGCTCGACCAGTCGCTCGTCTCCGGGATCGGCAACATCTACGCCGACGAGGCGCTGTGGCGCGCCGGGCTGCACCCCCGCCGGGCCACCGACCGGCTCGCCCAGCGCTCCGCCGTCGAGGTCCTCACGGCGGCGGAGGACGTCATGCGTGAGGCACTCGCGGCGGGAGGGACGTCCTTCGACGCCCTGTACGTCGACGTCGAGGGTGCCAGCGGCTACTTCGCCCGGTCGCTCGACGCCTACGGCCGCGCCGGGCAGCCGTGCCGCCGGTGCGGCGCGCTCATGCGCCGCGAGGCGTTCATGGGCCGGTCCTCGACCTTCTGCCCGAGCTGCCAGCGGGCCCCGCGCGGCTGAGCCGGCGAGCCCGCCTCAGCGCAGGATCCGCCGTGCCAGCGCGCGCCGGGCGGCGGTGAACGGGGGTCGGACCATCCCGAGGGTCTCGGGCCGCAGTGGCTTGCGCACCACCGGCTTGGCGTGACTGAACGTCCTCACCGAGGCCTCACCGTGGTACGCGCCCATCCCGGAGGGTCCCACCCCGCCGAAGGGCAGGGCGGGGACCGCGGCGTGGACCAGCGGCACGTCCAGCCCCACCGCGCCCGACGACGTCTCGCGCACCAGCCGGTCCTGCACGGTGGCGTCCGCGGTGAACGCGTAGAGCGCCAGTGGCTTGTCCCCGGCGCGGACGTGGGCGATCGCGGCGTCGAGGTCGGCGACGGGGACGATCGGCAGGACCGGCCCGAAGATCTCCTCGGCCATGACGGGGGAGTCGGGCGCGACGTCGGTGAGCACGGTCGGGGCGACGTACCGCGACTCGGGGTCCGCCTGCCCGCCGACGACGACGCGCGCCCCCGCCGCCACCGAGTCGTCGACCATCTGCTGGAGGCGGGCGGCGTGGCGGGCGGACACGATGCGCCCGTAGTCCGGGCTGAGGGCCGGGTCGGGGCCGTACATCGCGCGGATCTCTCGCGCGAGGAGCGGCTCGAGTGCGCGGGCGACGTCGGGCGGGGCGAGGAGGTAGTCCGGCGCCACGCACGTCTGCCCGGTGTTGACGAGCTTGCCCCACGCGATGCGCCGCGCCGCGGCGGCGAGGTCGGTCGTGCCGTCGACCCACGCCGGGGACTTGCCGCCGAGCTCGAGGGTCACCGGGGTGAGGTGCTCGGCGGCGGCCGCCATGACGATCCGCCCGACGCGCCCGCTGCCGGTGAACACGATGTGGTCGAAGCGCTCGCGGAGCAGCTCGGTGGTCCGCTCCGGACCACCGGTGACGACCTCCACGCCGTCGAGGTACCGCGGCACGAGCCGTTCGAGGAGCTCGGCGGTGCGGGGGACGAGCTCGGAGGGCTTGAGGACGGCGGTGTTGCCCGCCGCGAGCACCCCGACGAGCGGTCCGAGGAGGAGGAAGACCGGGTAGTTCCAGGGCGCGATGACGAGGACGACCCCGAGCGGCTCGAGCACCAGGGATGCGCCGGCCGGCTGGTACTGCCAGGGCAGGCGGACGCGGCGTGGCTTCAGCCACGAGCTGAGGTGACGGCGCGTGTGCCGGATCTCCTCCAGGAGGACGCCGATCTCCGTCAGGTAGGTCTCGGTGGCGGACTTCCCGAGGTCGGCGGCGAGCGCCTCCTCGATGGCCTCGGTGTTCGCGGTGACGAGGTCGGCGAGGCGGTCGAGCTGCTCGCGGCGCCACGTCAGCGGACGGGTCGTCCCTGCGTCGAACAGGGAGCGCGCACGCTCGACGACGATCGCGGCGGGCTGGGGCTCGGTCACCCTCCCGAGCCTACGTGAGCGCGGCGTGAGCACCGCGACAGGGCCAACAGTCCCGCCTGGGGCCTGTCACGCGCCGGAAAACGCTAAGGTCGGACGCGTGAGCACTGAGCAGAGCAGTTCGAGCCCGCGTGACATCCGGGTGATGATCATCGACGACCACGAGGTGGTGCGTCGCGGCATCGCCGAGATCGTCGACCGCGCGGACGGGCTCACCGTCGTCGCCGAGGGCGGCTCGGTCGCCGAGACGCTGCGCCGCGCGCCGCTCGTGCGCCCCGACATCCTGCTCGTGGACCTCCAGCTGCCCGACGGCACCGGCATCGACATCATCTCCGCGATCAAGGACTCGGTGCCCGAGGCCCGATCCATCGTCCTCACCTCCTTCGACGACGACGACGCGCTGGCCGAGGCCCTGGAGGCCGGGGCGCGCGCCTACCTGCTCAAGACGGTGCGCGGCGCGGAGATCGCCGACGTCATCAAGGCGGTCGCCGCGGGCCGCACCCTGCTCGACGAGCGCACCGTCACCCGGCGTCGCGCCGACCACGACGACCCGACGGCGGACCTCACGCCCTCGGAGCGTCGCGTCCTCGACCTCATCGGTGACGGCCTGTCGAACCGGGAGATCGGCGAGAAGCTCGGCGTCGCGGAGAAGACGGTGAAGAACCACATCACCGCCCTGCTGGCGAAGATGGGCCTGCAGCGCCGCACGCAGGTCGCGGCCTGGGTCGCCGGCCAGCGCGCCAAGGGCTGGCGCGCCTGACGCAGCATCCCTGACCCAGGGATCCCACCCCTCATCCGCCGAGAGCTGGATCGTGCACCGTGCACGATCCAGCTCTCGGCGCAGGTGTTCGGG
>NZ_VDFS01000041.1:26796-30852 GCF_006151955.1 Georgenia sp. 311
CCTGCCAGCTGAGCAGGGTGCCCTCGCCGGACTCCGCGCGCGCGAGGGAGAACGTCCCACCATGCCGCCGGGCGCGCACCGCGAGGTTGTCCAGGCCCGAGCGCCGCGTGGAGCTGCGGTCCACGCCCACGCCGTCGTCCTCGACCTCCACCGACACCCGCCCGGTGACCCCGGCCCCACGCACGGTGATGCGCACCTGGACGGAGGAGGAGCGGGCGTGACGGGCGGCGTTGGCCAGGCCCTCGCGCACGACGGCGACGACGTCGTCGGCGATGTCGTCGTCCACGCGCGAGTCGAGGAGCTCGGCCGGGGTGGCGCCGGGGGAGAGGTCCTCGTCGCCGTCGCGCACGACGCGCCCGTCGACGGCGATGACGAGCGAGGGCGCGAAGCTCAGGCCGGTGCGGGCGAGGGAGGTCTCCCGCCGCAGCCGCTCGACCAGCCCGACCGCCTCGTCCGGCTCCTTGAGGGAGTGGACGATCGACCGGATCTGACGCACGCTCTCGTCCACGCTGGTGAGCGCGGACTCGACCGTGGGGGCGATCCACGCGGTCTCCTCGTGCGCCGCCGCCTCCTGGCGGGCGGACTCGAGCTGCATGCCGGTGGCGAAGAGCTGCTGGATGGCGAGGTCGTGGAGGTCGCGGGAGATCCGCTGGCGCTCCTCGAGGAGCGCGGAGACGTCCTGCGCGTGCCGGGCGGCGGCGAGCTCGAGGGCGACGGCGGCCTGCGCGGCCACCGCCTCGGCGACCTCGAGGTCGGCGTTGGTGAACTCCTGGCCGCCCTGCAGCCGCAGGAGGATGAGCACGCCGCGGCCGGTGCCCTGGGCCATCATCGGGGCGTACAGCGCCGGGCCGTAACGGCTCAGGGCGGGCACCCGCAGGGAGCGGGCGCGGGACATCGAGTCGACGATCATGCCGACGCCGTTGGCGATGACGGTGCGGGCGCGGCCCTCCTGCGGGAAGACCTGGCCGATGAGGTCGGAGGCGCCGATGCCGTCGGCGATCTCGCACATCCACGTGTCGCCGATCGAGGGCAGGACGATGAGGGTGGCGTCGGCGCGGGCGACCTCACGCACCTTCTGGGCGATGAGCTCGAGCGCCTCCTCCTCCTCGGTGCCGGACAGGAGCTGGGTGGTGATCTCCTGGCTGACGGCGACCCACCGCTCGCGGTCGAGGGCGTCGGCGTAGCGCTGGGCGTTGACGACGGCGACGGCGGCGGCGGAGGCGAGCTGCTTCATCGCGTGGATGTCGTCCTCGGTGAAGCCGCCCTCCTTGTCCGCGAGGTAGAGCCGGCCGAAGACCTGCTCGCGGATCTTCACCGGCACGCCGAGGAAGTTCTGCATGAGCGGGTGACCCTCCGGCCACCCGCCGAACGCGGGGTGGTCGGCGATCGACTCGATGAGCAGGTGCCCCTCGTTCGGGATGTGGGCGAGGACGCCGCGGCCGCGAGGCGGGTGGCCGAGTATCTCGGCCGTCTGGTCGTCCATGCCGTGGAAGACGAAGTTCGCCGTCTCGCCGCGGCTGTCGAGCACGGCGAGGGCAGCGAACCGGGCCCCGGTGAGGCTCGCGGCGCTGTCGACGAACCCGCGCATGACGGTGTCGGTGTCGAGGCTCGCGGTGAGGCCGATGGCGGCCCCGAGCAGCCGGTAGCGCGACTCGCGGTCGGGCATGGACGGTCCTCTCTCGTGCGTGCGCCCCTCAGCGCAGCTCCTGCTCCACGGCCCAGCGGTAGGAGGGCACGGTCTCGAGCAGGTGTGCGTGGGAGCCTCGTGCGATCACGGTAGCCCGTTCGCCGCCCGGGCCGAGCACGACGACCTCGTCCGCGGCGGCCAGGGGCGTGAGGCGGTGGGTGACGAGCAGGACGCCTCGCCCGGAGTCGCGTGCGGAGAGCAGGTCGCCGACCAGCCGGTCCGCGGTGGCCGGGTCGAGGTGCTCGCCCGGCTCGTCGAGGAGGAGCAGCGGGGCGTGGCTGGCCAGCGCGCGGGCGAGCAGGAGACGGCGGCGCTCGCCGCCGGAGATCGACGTCGCCTCGGGGTCGAGCATGGTGCCCACGCCGTCGGGCAGGCCGGCGAGCCAGCCGTCGAGGCCGGCGCGGTGGAGGAGCTCGCGTGCCTCCTCCTCGTCGACGTCGCCGCGGGCCACGCGCAGGTTCTCCAGCACGGTCGTGGCGAAGACGTGCGCGTCCTCGGCGGTGAGGACGACGGCGTCGCTCACGGTGGCCCGGTCGAGGTCACCGACGGGCGTGTCCCCGAGCAGCACCCGACCGCCGAGCGGGGGGATGAGCCCTGCGAGCGTGAGCAGGAGGGTCGTCTTGCCGATGCCGCTGGGGCCGACGACGGCGATGCTGCGGCCGGGCCGCAGGTCCAGGTCGAGACCGCTCGCGACGATCCCGGCACGCGGCCACCCGACGGCGAGGTCCTCGGCGTGCAGCACCGGCTCGAGGGGCCTCGCGTGGGCGCCGGGCCGCTCGGCGGTGTCGTGCGGCCCCTCGGACGCGGCCTCCTCGTGCGCGGCGCCGACCCGGGCCGCGGCGAGGACGGGCTCCGGGCGGGCGGAGGAGGGCGCCTGGGCCCGGTCGAGCAGCTCGGTGACCCGCATCGCCGCGCCGGCCGAGCGGACGAGCTGGATCGCGGCGGGGCCCAGCATCGCCGTGCCCTCGAACGCGGCGAGCGGCGTGAGGACGACGACGGCGAGCTCGACCGGCTCCATCGTGCCGGCGACCGTGGCCCGGATGCCGATGACGAGCGCGGCGAGGACGGCGATGCCGGTGGCGAGGTGGTCGATGCCCGCGGCCAGCGCGGCGGGCCGGGCGGCGGCGTCCTTGGCCCGGGCCAGGCGCCGCTCGGTGGCGGCGAGGGCGGCGCGGGCGCGGGGGAGACGGCCGGAGACGGTGAGCTCGGCCGCGCCCTCGAGCATCGTCATCGCACCGGAGGACAGGTCGCTGCGCGCCTCGGCCTGGGCGAGCTCGTCGAGCCGCGCCGCGCGCATGCTCAGCAGCGGGCCGACGAGCCCGGCGATCAGCAGACAGGCCGCGAGGACGGCACCGATCGCCGGGTTGAGCCACGCGACGAGGGTGACGGTCCCGACGCCGACGGCGGCGGCGACCGCGGCGGGCAGCAGGCCGCGGACGACGATGTCGCCCACGGAGTCGACGTCCGCGCCGGTGCGGGTGAGCATCTCACCGCGCTGGAGGCCGGAGACGACGTCGGTGGGGGCGTCGGCGAGGGTGGTGTAGACCCGCTCGCGCAGGGTGGCCATGCCGCGCAGGGCGACGTCGTGGGAGACGAGCCGCTCGACGTAGCGCATGAGGCCGCGGGAGATGCCGAAGGTCCGCACGGCGACGGACGCGACGCCGAGCTCCAGCACCGGCGGCATCTGCGAGGCGCGGGCGATGAGCCAGGCGGAGGTCGCCGACAGGGCGACCGCGCTGCCCAGACCGGCCGTCCCGGCGAGGACGGCGAGGACGAACCGCCACCGGTTGAGGTCGAGCAGGTCGACCGCCCGGCGCAGCGCGCGCCGCTCGGCGGGGGTGAGGGCGACGACGGAGCTCATGCGCGCTCACCAACCCGGGCGTCGGCGTCGGTGTGCGGCTCGGCCGGGGCGTTGTGCACCTCGACGACGTCGTCGGCGAGGTCGATGAGCCGCGGCCGGTGCGCGATGACGAGGACGGCGCGACCCTCCGCTCGCAGGGTCGCGACGACGTCGAGCACGCGCTGCTCGGCCGCGGCGTCCAGGTGCGCCGAGGGCTCGTCGAGGACGACGAGCGGGGCCGGGTCGAGGAGGGCGCGGGTGAGGGCGAGGCGCTGGCGCTGGCCGAGGGACAGGCCGGCGCCGCCCTGGCCGATGGGGGTGTCCCAGCCGAGCGGGAGACCCGCGAGGACCTCGGCCAGCCCGGTGGCGCGGGCGGCGGCCTCCTCGCGCTCGCCGACCTCGCCGTCGGGCCCGAGCACCGCCTCGGCGACCGTCCCCGGCGTGAGCACTGGACGCTGGGGGACCCAGGTGACCTGGGCGTGCCAGGAGGCCGGGTCGACGGTGGCGAGGTCGACGGCGTCGGCGTCGG
>NZ_VDFS01000042.1:0-4769 GCF_006151955.1 Georgenia sp. 311
GTGACGCCGCGCTCAGCCTGGGCTGCTCGGCCACCATGCTCGGCGCCCACGCCCTCGCCGACGCCTGCGCGCGCTCCCGCACCGCCACGGGTGAGGCGGCGCGGGCCGTGCTCACCGAGATCGACGGACGCGCGGCGGCGACCGTCGCCGCGCTCACCGGCCCCGAGCGGGCCTGAGTCGGCTCAGCGCGGGTCGCCGAGGCGGTAGCCGACGCCCCTGACCGTCTGGACGTGCCGCGGGTTGGTGGCGTCCTCACCGAGCTTGCGCCGCAGGTTGGCGACGTGGACCTCCACCGAACGGTGGTCGGCCTCGCCAGGCTCGGTCCCGGTGTCATAGCTGTCGGACCAGACCGAGCGCGCGAGCTGCGACTTGGTGAGCACCCGCCGCGGGTTGACCAGCAGCGCGGCGAGGATGTCGAACTCGCTGCGGGTGAGCACGAGCGGCGCCCCGGCGAGCTCGACGACGCGGGCGTCGCGGTCCAGCCGCAGCTCCCCGTGGGAGAGCACGGCGTCCTCGTCGGTGCCGGGCACGGCCGGCGCGACCCCGGCGGCCCGCGGACGGCGGAGCATCGCCTCGATCCGGGCGCGCACCTCACGCGGCCGGAACGGCTTGGTCACGTAGTCGTCGGCCCCCGCCTCGAGGCCGAGCAGGGTGTCGATCTCGTCGGCGCGGCCGGTGAGCATGAGGATGTAGGCGTCGGAGAACGCCCGGATGCGGCGCGCGACCTCGAAGCCGTCGAAGTCGGGCAGGGAGATGTCCAGGGTGGCGACCACCGGCTGGTGCTCGCGCACCGCCTCGACCCCTGCCTCGCCGGTGGACGCCGTCGCCACCGTGAACCCTGCCTGCACGAGGGTGGTCTCCAGGAGGAAGCGGATGTCCGCGTCGTCCTCGATCACCACTGCCGTGCCTCGCCCGCCCGTGTCCGTCACATGTCGACCTTAACCTCCCGCCCGACCGGGGGACCCGCCTCGCCCACGCGCCGCGCGCTTGCCACGATGGCCCGATGAGGATCTTCCACAAGACCGACGACCCCGAGACGCTGCGGTTCGAGGCGGCCGGGCTGCGCTGGCTCGCGGACGCGACGGACCAGGGCGGCGCGCCCGTCGTCGAGATCCTCGGGGAGGGAGAGGGCTGGCTGGACCTCGTCCACCTGCCCGCCGCGGCGGCGACCGCCGAGGGGGCGGCCTCCTTCGGGCGTGGGCTGGCCCGGACCCACGCCGCGGGCGCGCCGTCCTTCGGCTGCGCCCCGCCCGGCTGGAGAGGGCCGGTCCCGCGCAGCTCGGGCCCGATGCCGCTGCACGACCACGACGCCGCGCCCGTGCACACACGCTGGGCCGACTTCTACGCCGAGGAGCAGATCCGGCCCTACGTGCGGCGCGCGGTGGCGAGGGGAGCCCTCGACGAGGACGGTGCCCGTGTGCTCGACCGGGTGGCCGACCGGCTCGCGGCAGGGGACTTCGACCACGACCAGCCCGCCCTCGTCGGACCGCGGGCGGCGCGCCTGCACGGGGACCTGTGGGGCGGCAACGTCGTGTGGACGCGGGACGCCGACGGTCCGTGCGGGGTCCTCATCGACCCGGCGGCACACGGTGGGCACGCCGAGACGGACCTCGCGGCGCTCGACCTGTTCGGGGTGGACCGGCTGCCCGACATCCTCGCCGGCTACCAGGAGGTCTCGCCGCTGGCGCAGGGGTGGCGCGAGCGGGTGGGGCTGCACCAGCTGACGATGCTGATCATGCACGCAGTGATCTTCGGCGGGTCCTACGGGCCGCAGACCGTGCGCGTCGCACGGCGGTACGCCTAGGGGGTTGACGTGGGCACGGGGCGGGCATAACGTACAACCAAATGGTTGTACGTAGCGAACGGCCCGCCCTGGCCGACGACGAGATCGACCGGATCTTCCGGGCGCTCGCGGACGCCACCCGGCGCGACATCGTCCGGCGCACCCTCACCGAGGAGGCGTCGGTGTCCGAGCTGGCCGCTGCGTACGACATGTCGTTCGCGGCCGTGCAGAAGCACGTCGCCGTCCTGGAGGGAGCGGGCCTGGTGACCAAGGAACCGCAGGGACGTGAACGGCGCGTGCGGGGCAACCCCGACACGCTGCGGCAGGCCCAGCAGCTGCTGGACCGGTACGAGCAGATCTGGAGCGGTCGGGTCGCCCGGCTCGACGCGCTCCTCACCGATGAGTGACCCGCCCCTGAGAGGCACTGCCATGCCACTGACCTCCGTCGACAAGGACCTCGACGCCCTGACCCTGACAATCGTCGCCGACTTCCCCGTGCCCGTGCGCCGGGTGTGGGACGCCTACGCTGACCCTCGCCGGCTCGAGAGGTTCTGGGGGCCGCCCGGCTACCCCGCGACCTTCACCCGCCACGACCTCGTCCCCGGGGGCCGGTCGACCTACTACATGACCGGCCCGGACGGGGAGCGCTCCCACGGCTACTGGGATTTCCTCGCCGTCGACCCCGGGCGCTCGTTCGAGGTCCGGGACGGCTTCACCGGTGCCGACGGGGAGCCTGACCCGGACATGCCGACGATGCTCATGACCACCCGCTTCGAGGAGGCCCCGGGCGGCTCGCGCGTGACGACGACGACGCACTTCCCCGGGGTGGAGGACCTCGAGAAGCTCCTCGCCATGGGGATGGAGGAGGGCATGGTCTCCGCCCTCTCGCAGGTGGACGACGTCCTCGCGGACCTCGCCTCCTTCGCTGCCGACCGGAGCGCCGAGGCGCAGCTCCTCGGGGACACGCAGGTGAGGGTCGCTCGGGTCGTGCGCGGACCGGTCGAGCTCGTGTGGCAGGCGCACCACGACCCCGACCTGCTGCGCCGCTGGATGCTCGGCCCGGACGGCTGGACCATGCCGGTGTGCGAGGTTGCCCGGTCCGTCGGTGACACCTACCGCAACGAGTGGGAGCAGGAGGGAGGAGGGGAGCGGTTCGGCTTCACCGGCGAGCTCCTGGAGTCTGTCCCGCCCTGCCGTGAGGTCACCACCGAGCGGATGATCGGGACCGACGGGCCGGCCACGCTCAACGAGCTCACGCTCACGCCCGTCGCGGACGGCACGCTGCTCGTCCTCGTCGTCACCTACCCCGACGCGGCGACCCGCGAGGCCGTCCTCGCCACCGGCATGGTCGACGGCATGGAGACGAGCTACGCCCGCCTCGAGTCCGAGGTGCTCGCCCGCGTGTAAGGGGCCCCTCCCTGCGCGGCGACGGTGGCTAGACTTCCGTCTAGCCGGGGCTAGACTGCCGTCTAGCCGTCCCGCTACGACGGCTGTCGTGGCGGGACCTTCCGCCGTCGGAGGGAGATCCTCTTGGGCCGACATGTTCGCGTCCGCCCGGGACGTCAGCGGCAGGGGGTCGCGCTCGTCTCCGCGGCCGCCATCGCCGTCGCCGGGTTCGGGATGCTCGGCGCGGGACCCGCGCAGGCGGAGCCGAGTTCGTTCAACCCGTTCGCGCTCGCGAACGGGTTCACCGTCGTCGCCCGCGGCGACGTCACGCTGAGCAACAGCGAGCTCGAGGGGTCGATCGCCGTCCTCGGCGAGCTGTCCTCCGGGAACCAGAACGGCTACCCCGTCGTCCACCAGGCCGCCGGCACGCCCGACTACACGGTGCCCACCGTCGACGGCGTCCCCGTCCGGGTGCTCGCCGAGCGCTACGTCGGCACCGGCGCGCTCGACGTCTCCAACCGCGACGACTCCGGGACCATCGCCCCCGGGTCGCCCGAGGCGACGGCCGTCGTCCGGCTCGTCGACGTCACCAACCTCCGGGCGAGCGCCCGCGGCGGGGGCCTCGGGCCGGCCGCCGGCTCCGACTTCCTCCGCCTCCTCAACGACGCGGGGCCCAACGCCGACCAGACCGGCAAGATCGACCTCAAGACGGTGCCCTTCGCGGGCGCCTCGACCGCCGACGTCGCCACCGAGCGGCCGAGCGTCGAGGCCTACTTCGCGGGGCTCGAGGACGGCGTCGCCCGGGCCAACCAGTGTCTCGCCGACCTCCCCGGAGCCGGGGAGGACCTGGTCCGGCAGGCCACCGTCGAGCAGCGGGACGGCTTCGCCTACCTCTCGGGCCTGGCGACCGACCGGCCCAACCTCGTGGCGTACGAGGACCTCGTCGGGCGCACGGTCAAGCTCGAGGGTGCGGCCGCGAGCTACGCACCGACCGAGCAGGCGCCCCTCGTCATCGACGTCCCGGCAGGCACGGACCGCCTCCAGCAGGTCCGCATCGAGGGCTGGTCCTCGGCCTCCTCCGCCCAGCAGTCCTACGCCCGCCACATCATGTACGACCTGTCCGGTCTCAGCGGCGAGGTCCTCGTCGACGGGGTCGAGCTCGGCGCCATCTGGGCGCCCGAGGTCGACCTGATGTTCAGCTCGCACGTGACGACCAACGGTCAGTGGGTCGCCCGGCGGGTGACGACGACCGGCGGTGGCGAGATCCACCACCACGGCTTCACCGGCCAGCTGCCCTGCGACGTGCCTGCGGACCCGGACCCCACGGACCCGGTGGACCCGGATCCGACCGACCCGGTGGACCCGGTGGACCCGGATCCGACCGACCCGGTGGACCCGGTGGACCCGGACCCGACCGACCCGACGGACCCGGTGGACCCGGATCCCACGGACCCGGTGGACCCGGACCCGACCGACCCGACGGACCCGGTGGACCCGGACCCGACCGACCCGGTGGACCCGGTGGACCCGGACCCGACGGACCCGACGGACCCGGTGGACCCGGACCCGACGGACCCGACGGACCCGACGGACCCGGTGG
>NZ_VDFS01000043.1:0-23746 GCF_006151955.1 Georgenia sp. 311
GACGTCGCCCACCGCGAGGTCCGCGGGGGCGACGACGACGGTGCCCTCGCCGTTCACCCGCTCCGCCTCGTCGGGCAGGAGCGCGGCGAGGGAGTCGAGCGCCGAGGACGTGCGGGCCAGGGACCGCATCTCGACCCAGTGCCCGAGCAGCATGATGACGACGAGGAGGGCGAGCTCCCACCAGAACTCCAGGGAGGGGTCGACCACCCCGAGCGTGGCCGCCCACGAGGAGAGGAACGCGACGGTGATCGCGAGCCCGATGAGCAGCATCATCCCCGGCTGCCGGCGGCGGACGTCGGCGACGGCACCGGTGAGGAAGGGCCGCCCGCCCCACAGGTAGACGACCGTGCCGAGCACGGGGGAGACCCACGTCAGCCCCGGCACGTCGGGCAGCCGGTAGCCCAGGACCATGGCGAAGGACCCGCTGAGCAGCGTGGTCGGGACGGCCAGGACGAGCATGATCCAGAAGAGCCGGCGGAACTGGGCGACGTGGTAGCCGTGGCCGCTGTGGCCCTCGTGCCCGCTCTGGTCCTCGTGCCCGACGCCACCCTCGTGCGCTCCGTGGTCGTGGGGCGCGGTCCCCACCGCCGCGTGCGCGGTCGGGGCGCCGAGGACCTCCCCGCGGTGGTCGTCGTGGTCGCCGTGCGTGACGCTCATGCTTCCTCCCCTGGGGGACTGGTGCCACGGAGCGGGTCTCGAGGACGGGGGAACGCCGTCCCCTGCCGGGGCATTCCCGCGCCCCGGGCACCGCGGGATGCGCTGGCGCCCGGGGCGGACGTGTCAGACGGTGACCACGGCGGGCTGCCGGACCGACTCCAGGGCCGTGGCCCAGGCGACGAGCTGGTCGAGCATCGGCTCCACGGAGGCGGTGGACGACTCCGTGGGGGTGAAGGTCGTGTAGTTCTCGAAGTCGGTGGACAGTGGCAGCGTCACCGCGTTGCGCACGTGCGCAACCCGCATCTCGGACAGGATGCCGCGCAGGTGCTCGACCGCGCGCACCCCGCCCGCCGAGCCGTAGCTGACGAAGCCGGCGGCCTTGTCGCTCAGCTCGAGGTAGAGGTAGTCGAGCGCGTTCTTCAGCGCACCGGTGATCGAGTGGTTGTACTCCGAGACGACGAAGACGTACCCGTCGTACTGGTCCATCGCGCGGGACCAGGCCTGGCCGTGGGGCGTGCTGCTGGGCGCCATCGCGGGTGGCGCCACGTCGTCCCACACCGGCAGGGTGAAGTCGGCGATGTCGACGATCTCGAAGGTGGCGTCGGTGCGCCGCTCGGCGAGCGACCTCACCCAGCGGGCGACGTCGAGGCTCTGTCGTCCGGGACGGACGCTTCCGGTGACGATGGCGATCCGCGTCATGACTGCTCCTCGGGATGGGGGCGGCGGGACGGTGCTCGTCCCTGGATGCACGGTTGAACCGTCAACCAATGGCTGCTGTTCCCCCTCTGCCCGTGGCGTCGGTCACGTCATCGGCCGTTCCTGCCACAAAGTGCGCGACACGCGGACGACACGCCGGTCCCGCCGGCCCGCCAGGGTCCTGGCGCGCTACGTGGTGGCAGGTTCGCGGCGCGCGGACGGCGACGACGCCTCAGCGCACCCCGCGCATGGCGCGCGTGATGCGCGGCGAGAGCGCGAGCAGCACGAGGCCCACCCCGATCGTCACCGCGCCGAGGGTGCCGAAGTACGGTCCCTCGTTGTCCTCGCTGTAGAAGGAGGCGAGCGAGCCGGACAGCGCCGTGCCCAGGGCCAGCGAGAGGTAGAACAGCGCGACCATCATGACCGGGTAGGCCTTCGGCGCGAGCTTCGTCGACAGCGAGAGACCCACGGGGGAGAGCATGAGCTCGCCCATCGTGGCGACCAGCATGATGAGCGCGATCCACAGCACCGGCACGGCCGTGGTCCCCACCATCGGCAGGAAGATGAGGAAGGCCGCCCCCATCGTCATGATGCCGAGGCTGAACTTCACCGGGGTCGTCGGCTGGCGGCGGCCGAGCCTGGTCCACAGCGCGGCGAACAGCGGCGCGAGCAGGATGATGAAGAACGGGTTGAAGGACTGCACCCAGGAGATCGGCATCGTCCAGTCCCCGAGGAGCGGCAGGTCGGTGAAGTCGCGCTCCACCCGGGTGTCGGAGTAGATCGTGATCACCGTGAACTGCTGCTGGAACAGCGCCCAGAACGCCGCCGAGCCGATGAACATCGGGATGAACGACACGACGCGGGAGTGCTCGTCCGCGCTGATCCGCTTGCTCGACAGGAGGAAGATGAACAGGACGATCGCGGCCACGATCGTCGCGCCGACGACGACGTCGGCGAGGTTCTCGGCGGTGAGCAGCCCGGTGACGACAGCGAGGACGACGACGACGACGGCGCCCGCGCCGATCGCGATGTAGCGCCCGTAGAGGTTCCGCGGCAGCGGGTTGGGGACCTCGTGCACCGAGTCGGGGAAGTTCCGGCGGGCGAGGAGGTACTGGGTCAGGCCGATGGCCATGCCGATCGCCGCGAGCCCGAAGCCGAGGTGGAAGCCGGCCCGCTGCTGGGCGAGGCCGGTGAGCAGCGGACCGATGAGCCCGCCGATGTTGATCCCCATGTAGAAGATCGAGAAGCCGGCGTCACGGCGTGGGTCGTCGGCGGAGTAGAGCGTCCCGACGAGGTTGGTGATCGTCGCCTTCAGCCCGCCGGACCCGACGGCGATGAGGATGAGGCCGACGGCGAGCCCGGGGACGCCGGGGATCAGCGCGAGGGCGATGTGGCCGAGCATGATGAGGACGGCGCTGCCGAGCATCGTCCGCTCCGAGCCCAGCAACCGGTCGGCCACCCACCCGCCGAGGATGGAGAAGAGGTAGACCGACCCGCCGTAGGCGCCGACGATCCCCGCAGCGGCGGCCCGGTCGATGCCGAGCCCGCCGTCGGTGACGGAGAAGTACATGTAGAGCAGGACGATGCCCTGCATGCCGTAGAAGGAGAACCGCTCCCACAGCTCGACGCTGAAGAGGTTCGCCAGACCGCGCGGCTGCCCGAGGAACGTCTTGCCGCTCGCGGGTGTGCGCCCGCCGTCGCGCGGGGCGAGGGGAGATGTGCTCGCGGTTGCCGGGTCCTCCGATGCCATGGCGACCATGGTCCGCCCGCTCGTGGCCGGTCGCACCTTCAGAGTGTCGCTCCCGGCGGTATCCCGAGGTCCGGTCCGACCCACGCAGGGGGTCCCGTACCGATAACCTCCGTCCTGCGGGCGACGTCGCCCACCTCCACCCCCTTCCCCTGGAGCCTCGATGGGTGACCTCGCGATCGACACAGCCGCGCTGCGCCGCACCTACCCGCGCCGTGGGGGTGGCCGGGTCGGCGTCGAGAGCCTCGACCTGCACGTGCCCGTGGGCGGGGTCCACGGCTTCCTCGGACCCAACGGCTCGGGCAAGACGACGACGATCCGGATGCTCCTCGGCCTCATCCGCCCCGAGAGCGGCACCATGCGGATCTTCGGCCACGAGGTCCCCCAGCGGCTCCCCGAGGTCATCGGACGGGTCGGGGCCATCGTCGAGTCGCCGAAGTTCTTCCCGACGTTCTCGGCGCGGCGCAACCTCGACCTGCTCGCCGGCGCCATCGGCGCGCCGCGCGGCAAGGTCGAGGAGGTCCTCGCCGCGACCGCGCTCAGCGACCGGGCCGGGGACCGCTACGCGACCTACTCCCTGGGCATGAAGCAGCGCCTGGCGATCGCCGCGACCCTGCTCAAGTCCCCGGACCTGCTGATCTTCGACGAGCCGACCAACGGCCTGGACCCGGGAGGGATCCGGGAGATCCGCGAGACGATGCGGCGCCTGGGGGACGAAGGCCGCACCGTCCTCGTCTCCAGCCACATCCTCGCCGAGGTCGAGCAGGTCGCCGACACGGTCTCCATCATCGGCCGCGGCCGCCTGCTCGCCGAGGGGACCGTCGCCGAGGTCATCGGCGCGGCCGACGGCGGGACGACGGTCAAGGTCGGCGTCGCCGACCCCGACACCGCCGCGCAGGTCCTCACCGCCGCCGGCCTGCGCGTCCGGCTCGAGGCCGGACGGCTGCGGGTTCGCGGGGCGGCGGACCCGGCCCGGATCACCGAGCTCCTCGCCCACGCAGGGCTGTACGTCAACGAGCTCACCCCGGAGCGGCGCGACCTCGAGCGGGTGTTCCTCGACCTCACCGCCGGCCAGGGCCTGGAGCAGGACACCCCCGGACGGCACGCCGGGCGAGATGCCGTCCTCGCGGGCGGTGAGCGGGCATGAGGCGTCTGCTCACGGTCGAGCTGCGGCGCCTGTTCGCCCGCCGGCTCGTCGTCCTCACCATGGTCGGCGCCCTCCTCGCCACCCTGCTCGTCCTCCTCGGCGCCTGGCAGTCCGCGCAGCCGATGTCGGAGCAGGAGCTCGCCGTCGCCGAGAAGGCCTACCAGGACGAGCTGGAGTACTGGGAGGAGAACGGGGAGGAGATGGTCGCCCAGTGCCTGGAGGACGAGGCGGCCGAGTCCGAGGCGACCGGTCAGCAGGTCGACTGGGGCTGTGCGGACTACGGCCCGCCGGAGCGCGAGTGGTACGTGCGCACGGCGCCGCTCCTGGAGCAGAGCCTGCCGGCCTACGTCGCGGGCTACGCCCAGGTCCTCCTCCTCGCCGCGCTGCTCGTCGGCGCCACGTCCACCGCCGCCGAGCTCACGACCGGGGCGATGGGCACCTGGCTCACCTTCGAGCCGCGCCGGCTGCGGGTCTACGGCTCGAAGGTGCTCGCCGCCGCGCTCGGCGCGGTGCCCTTCGCCGTCGCCGGGACCGCGCTCGTCGTCGCCGGGGTGTCGCTGATCGCCGTCCACTTCGAGGTCGCCTCGGGGATGGGCGGGGACGAGTGGGCCGCCGTGGCCGGCACCGCAGCCCGGGTGGTCGCGCTCGCCGTGGTCGCCGCGCTCGTCGGCGCGGCGCTGGGCTTCCTCCTGCGGCACACCGCGGCGGTGCTCGGGGTGGCCGTCGTCTACCTCATCGGCGAGGGGATGGTGCGCGGGCTGGTGCCCGGCTCCGCGCCGTGGGTGCTCGGCACCAACGTCCAGGGGTGGCTCGCGCGCGGCACGACCTACGCCGTCGAGACGTGCACGACCGACGCGACCGGGACGATGTGCGAGTACACCGAGCACGTCCTGTCCTTCGGGCAGAGCGCCGCCTACCTGGGCATCCTCGCGCTCGCCGTCACGGTCGTCGGCGCCGTCGTCTTCCGTCGCCGCGACGCCGCCTGAGCGGCGGCCAGGACCATCGTCCCCGGGCACCTCACTAGGGTGAGAGCGTGATCACCCTGGCGGTTCCACGCGAGCCCGCGACCGAGACCCGTGTGGCGCTGGTGCCGGAGGTCGTCCGGGCGCTGACCCGCGGCGGCACCCGGGTCCTCGTCGAACGCGGGGCCGGGGCGCGCGCGACGTTCTCCGACGCCCAGTACGCCGAGGCCGGCGCCGAGCTCGTCGACGCCGTCGACCTCGACGCCGTCGACGTCGTCGCCCACGTCTCCCCGCTGCCCGCCGCCGCGCTCGGCCGGCTGCGCGAGGGCGCCCTCACCATCGGGATGATCGGGCCGCCCGAGCCGGACCGGGTGGCCGCGGCGCTCGGCCGGCGGATCACCGCCCTGGGCTTCGAGCGGCTGCCGCGCACCTCCCGCGCCCAGGCGATGGACGCGCTGTCCTCCCAGGCGTTCGTCGCCGGGTACCGCTGCGTCCTGGAGGCGGCGGTGCGCCTGCCCCGCTTCTTCCCGCTCGCGATGACCGCCGCGGGCACCGTCCCGCCGGCCCGCGTGGTCGTCCTCGGCGTGGGCGTGGCCGGGCTCCAGGCCATCGCCACCGCCCGCCGGCTCGGGGCGGTCGTCCAGGCCAACGACATCCGGCCCGACTCCGCCGAGGAGGTGCGGTCCGTCGGAGCCACGTTCATCGACGTCGGCGTCGACCGGCGCGAGGCCTCCGGCGGCTACGCCCGCGACCTGCGCGAGGACGACGCCGCCCGCCAGCGGGCCGCGCTCGCCCCGCACATCGCCGCCGCCGACGTCCTCATCACGACGGCGGGCGTCCCCGGCCGTCCCGCGCCGCGCCTCGTCACGACCGACATGGTCGCGGCGATGCGGCCCGGCTCCGTCGTCGTCGACATGGCGGCGGCCACCGGTGGCAACGTCGAGGGCTCCCGGCCCGGCGAGGACGTCCTCGTCCCGTGCGCCGACGGCTTCGGCGCGGTCACCGTCGTCGGGCTCGACTCACCGGCCGGCGCCCTCGCCGCCGACGCCTCGAGCATGTACGCCCAGAACGTCAAGGCGCTGCTCGGCCTGCTCGTCCGCGACGGCGAGATCGTCGTGGACCTCGACGACGACATCCTCGACGGCGTCGTCGTCACCCACGACGGCGTCGACCGCGTGGCGCACCGCGCGCAGCCGCCCCGACCCACCGAGCTGGGCGTGCCCCAGGGAGACGAGAGCACCGATGAGTGACCCGATGACCATCCTCACGGTCCTCGTGCTCGCCGCGTTCGTCGGCGTCGAGGTCGTCTCGAAGGTCTCCTCGACGCTGCACACGCCGCTGATGTCCGGCGCCAACGCCATCCACGGGATCATCCTCGTCGGGGCGCTCGTCGTCACCGCGCACGCCGCGAACACCTTCCTCCTCGTCCTGGGTCTGCTCGCCGTGGTCCTGTCGACGGTCAACCTCGTCGGCGGGTTCGTCGTCACCGACCGGATGCTCGAGATGTTCGCCCGGAAGGGGAGCACGAAGTGACCCTGCTGCCCACCTGGCTCACCGCCCTCGGCTACCTCGCCGCCGCGGTCTGCTTCATCCTCGCGCTCAAGGGCCTGAGCTCCCCGCGCACCGCCGTCCGGGGCAACCGGCTCGGCGCCCTCGGTGCGGCGCTCGCCGTCCTCGTCGTCCTCCTGTCGGTCGACTTCCCCACGCTCAACCTCGTGCTCGCGCTCGTCGCGATCCTCCTCGGCACGGTCGTCGCCGTGCCGCTCGCGCGCCGCGTGCGGATGACCGACATGCCCCAGCTCGTCGCCGTGTTCAACGGCGCGGGTGGCGGTGCGGCGGCCGTGGTCGGGATCATCGAGCTCGCCGAGTGGGCGGGGGAGGGCACCGCGCTCGGCAACGGCGCCTCCGCCTTCGCCGTCCTCGTCGGCGCCATCGCGCTGTCCGGCTCGGTCGTCACCTTCCTCAAGCTCCAGGGGCTCATGACCTCCCGGCCGGTCGTCCTGCCGGCGGCCCCGATCGTCATGGCCGTCACGGCGCTCGCGGCCGTCGTGCTCGCGGTGCTCACCGCGACCACCGGGCACACCGCCTTCGGCGGTCCGCTGCTCGCCGTCGGGCTGGTGCTCGGGCTGCTCCTCGTGCTGCCCGTCGGTGGGGCGGACGTGCCCATCGTCATCTCGCTGCTCAACGCGTTCACCGGTCTGGCGGTCGCCGGCTCCGGCCTGGCGATGCCGAACACGCTCATGCTCGTCGCCGGCACGCTCGTCGGCGCGTCGGGCACGATCCTCACCCTCGCGATGGCGCGGGCGATGGGCCGGTCGGTCACCGGCATCCTCTTCGGTGCGCTCAAGGGCGGGTCGACGGCCGGGTCGACCGAGCAGTCCGACCGGCCGGTGCGCCGCGCGCAGCCCGACGACGTCGCCATCGCCCTCGCCTACGCCCACCGGGTCGTCGTCGTGCCGGGCTACGGGCTGGCGGTCGCGCAGGCGCAGAACGCCGTCGCCGAGCTCGTCGGGGCGCTGCGCGAGCGCGGGGTCGACGCCGTCTACGGCATCCACCCGGTCGCCGGGCGGATGCCGGGCCACATGAACGTCCTGCTCGCCGAGGCGAACGTGCCCTACGAGCAGCTCGTCGAGGCCGACGCCGTCAACGCGGCGATGCCCTCGACCGACGTCGTCCTCGTCGTCGGGGCCAACGACGTCGTCAACCCCGCCGCGCGCACCGACCCGAGCGCCCCGATCTACGGGATGCCGATCATCGACGCCGACCGCGCCGGCCAGGTCTTCTTCCTCAAGCGCTCGATGCGTCCTGGCTTCGCCGGGATCGAGAACGAGCTCCTCTTCGCCGAGCGCACCCAGCTCGTCTTCGGGGACGCGAAGGAGACGCTGACCGCGACGGTCAACGCGCTCGCCGAGGTGTGAGCCTCAGCCCTGGAGGACGGCCGCCGGGACGTCGATGAGGTCGAGGGTGACGTCGGCCGACAGGACGGCGACGTCGTCGACCGCGAGGTGGAAGTCCTCCCCGGCGGTGGGTCCGCACAGGTCCGAGACGCCGCGGACGGCGACGTAGGGGATCCCGAAGGAGTAGCAGACCTGCGCGATCGCCGCCGTCTCCATGTCCGCGGTGAGGGCCCGCGGGAAGCGCTCGCGGAAGACGTCCACGGTGCGTGCGTCGACGAAGGAGTCGCCCGAGACCATCGCGCCGACGAGCACGCCGGGGCGGTGACGGGCGCGCTCGACGAGCGCGGGCGAGGCCGGGTAGGTCGGCGGCATGCCGGGGATCTGGCCGGGCACGTAGCCGAAGGCCGAGGCGTCCGCGCCGGCGAAGGCGTACTCGTCACCGACGACGACGTCACCCACCCGCACGCCGTTGCCGAGCCCGCCGGCCGACCCCGCCGAGATGACGACGGGGGTGCGCACGGCGTGGATCGCCAGCACGGCGGCCGTCGCGGCGTTGACCCCGCCGATGCCCGAGCGGATGAGCAGGACGCTGCGCCCGCCGATCCGCGCGATGACCGAGCGGGAGGCCCCGACGTGGCGCTGGGTGGCGATGTGGTCGGCGCGCTGCTCGAACGGCGCGATCTCCTCCTCCATCGCGGCGATGACGACGGCGTCGACGGTGGTGATCGGGGCGGTCAGCGGCGACCCGGGGGCGACGCGGACACCGAAGATCTCGCTCATGCCTGCACCTGCTCCCACTCGTCACGACGGTCGAGGAACGCGCGCGCGGCGCCCTGGGCGCCGGCGAGGTCGTGGCTCGTCCCCCAGCCGCACTGGACCTCGTTGGCTGCGGGGACCTCCAGTGCCGCGAGGACGTCACGCAGGGTGGCCTCGAGGATCGGGAGGAACGCCGCGGTGTCCACGCCGAGGAGCAGCGCGTAGAACCCGGTCTGGCAGCCCATCGGCGAGACGTCGATGACGGCGTCGGTGTGGTTGCGCATGTGCTCGGCCATGAGGTGCTCGAGCGAGTGCACGACCGGCATCTCGAGGTGGGCGACGTTCGGCTGGGCGAAGCGGACGTCGAACTTGGTGAGGACGTCGCCCCCGGGCAGGGTCTTCGTGTCCGCGACCCGGACGTACGGTGCACTGACGGTTCGGTGGTCGAGGTTGAAGCTCTCGACGTTCATCTTCACAGTTCCATCATGAGTGATGGCTCCCAGGCTGTCTCCGGGGATTCCTGTGCGTTACGACACCTGGGGTGAGGCGCCGCACAGCAGGGAGATTTCCAGGCCTCCCAGGGCCGTCGTCCACCGTCTGTGGACGACACGCCGCGCACCCTGTCCACACCCCCGCCGCCGGCCGCCCACGGGGGCGATGTCAGTGCTCGGTGGGACGCTGGAACAGTGCCGTCCCGCCGCGCCACAGCGCTCTCCACAGGCTGTCCCCAGGCTGCGGACAACCGTGCACAGATAGGCCGCGAGGCTGTGGATGACACGCCGAGAACACGACACTCCGACACAACACCTAGGGGTAGTGCCCAAGCCGGACCACTAGGTGTAGTGTCGGTCTTCCAGCCGAGGTCCGAACTACATGTCTGTCGTTCAGCCGCCCGACCCGGGCGAGGCGCAACGAGGGGAGAGCCGCTCCGATGAGCATCACCGTCTTCAGCAAGCCGTCCTGCGTCCAGTGCGACGCCACGTACCGCACGCTCGCCAAGCACGGCCTGGAGTACGACGTCGTCGACATCTCCACCGACCTCGAGGCGCTCGAGACGGTCAAGGCCCTCGGCTACCAGCAGGCTCCCGTCGTCTTCGCGGACGGCGACCACTGGTCGGGCTTCCGCCCCGACAAGATCAAGGCGCTGGCGGCGCAGGCCGCCTCTGTCGCCGTCTGAGCTTCGGCCGGGTCGCCCTCGACCGGCGACCTGGCCGAGTCCACGGGCTCCCCGGAGCACGCACGAACGACACGCGAGGGGTGACATGGGAATCCTCGTCTACTTCTCCTCGGCCTCCGAGAACACGCACCGGTTCATCGAACGGCTGGGGCTCGATGCGCGGCGCATCCCGCTGCGACCCACCGAGCCCTTCCTCACCGTCGACGAGGAGTACGTCCTCGTCGTCCCCACCTACGGTGGTGGCAACGGGCGCGGAGCGGTGCCCAAGCAGGTGATCAAGTTCCTCAACGACCCGCACAACCGCTCCTTGTGCCGTGCGGTGATCGCGGCCGGCAACACGAACTTCGGCTCCGCCTACTGCATCGCCGGCGACATCATCGCCGCGAAGCTCGAGGTGCCGTTCTTGTACAGATTCGAACTACTCGGAACAGCAGAGGACGTCACCCGCGTCCGTGAGGGATTGGGACAGTTTTGGCAGCAACGGTCACTGATATCGGCATGACGCAGCGGGGCACGTCGCCAGAGCTCGACTACCACGCCCTCAACGCGATGCTCAACCTCTACGACGCGGACGGCAAGATCCAGTTCGAGGCGGACAAGCACGCCATCGACGCCTACTTCCGCCAGCACGTGGTGCCCAACACCGTGACGTTCCCCAGCGTCGCGGAGCGGCTGCGCTACCTCGTGGACGAGGGCTACTACGAGAAGGCCGTCCTCGACGCCTACACCCCCGAGTTCCTCGAGCGGATCTGGCAGGTCGTCGACTCCCTCGGCTTCCGCTTCGACTCCTTCCTCGGCGCCTTCAAGTACTACACGTCCTACACGCTGAAGACGTTCGACGGCACGAAGTACCTCGAGCGCTTCGAGGACCGCGTCGTCATGGTCGCCCTCACCCTCGCGGCCGGCGACGAGGACTTCGCCGTCGCCATGGTCGAGGAGATCGCGACCGGCCGCTTCCAGCCGGCCACCCCGACCTTCCTCAACGCGGGCAAGGCCTCCCGTGGCGAGCTCGTCTCCTGCTTCCTCCTGCGCGTGGAGGACAACATGGAGTCCATCGCCCGCGGCATCAACTCCGCCCTGCAGCTGTCCAAGCGCGGCGGCGGCGTCGCGCTCTCGCTCACCAACCTGCGTGAGGCCGGTGCGCCGATCAAGCGCATCCAGAACCAGTCCTCCGGCGTCATCCCCGTGATGAAGCTCCTCGAGGACTCCTTCTCCTACGCCAACCAGCTCGGGGCCCGACAGGGTGCGGGGGCGGTCTACCTCAACGCCCACCACCCCGACATCATGCGGTTCCTCGACACCAAGCGGGAGAACGCGGACGAGAAGATCCGCATCAAGACCCTCTCCCTCGGCGTCGTCGTCCCCGACATCACCTTCGAGCTCGCCAAGCGCAACGAGGACATGTACCTGTTCTCCCCCTACGACGTCGAGCGCGTCTACGGGGTGCCCTTCTCCGAGATCAGCGTGACGGAGAAGTACGACGAGATGGTCGCCGACGACCGCATCAAGAAGACGTCGATCAAGGCGCGCGACTTCTTCCAGACGATCGCCGAGATCCAGTTCGAGTCCGGCTACCCGTACGTCATGTTCGAGGACACGGTGAACGCCGCGAACCCGATCGACGGCCGGATCAGCATGTCCAACCTGTGCTCGGAGATCCTCCAGGTCTCCACGCCGTCGACGTTCAACGACGACCTCTCCTACGAGGAGGTCGGCAAGGACATCTCCTGCAACCTCGGCTCGCTGAACATCGCCCGGGCGATGGACTCCCCGGACCTCGGCCGCACGGTCGGCACCGCCGTCCGCGCGCTGACCGCGGTCTCCGACCAGACCCACATCCGGTCGGTCCCCTCGGTGGAGAAGGGCAACAACGAGTCCCACGCCATCGGTCTGGGCCAGATGAACCTCCACGGCTTCCTCGCCCGCGAGCGGATCTACTACGGGTCCGAGGAGGGCGTGGACTTCACCAACATCTACTTCTACACGGTGGCGTTCCACGCGATCACCGAGTCGAACAAGATCGCCATCGAGCGCGGCCGCAGCTTCGCCGGCTTCGAGCGCTCGACGTACGCCACGGGGGAGTTCTTCACCAAGTACGTCGAGCAGGAGTGGAAGCCCCGCACGGAGCGCGTGCGTGAGCTCTTCGAGAGCTCCGGCACCCGCATCCCCACCCAGGACGACTGGCGCGCGCTGGCCGCCTCCGTCATGGAGCACGGCCTGTACAACCAGAACCTCCAGGCCGTGCCGCCCACCGGCTCGATCTCCTACATCAACCACTCGACGTCCTCGATCCACCCGATCGTGTCGAAGATCGAGATCCGCAAGGAGGGCAAGCTCGGGCGCGTCTACTACCCGGCGCCCTACATGTCGAACGACAACCTCGAGTACTACGAGGACGCGTACGAGATCGGCTACGAGAAGATCATCGACACCTACGCGGCGGCCACCCAGCACGTGGACCAGGGCCTGTCGCTCACGCTGTTCTTCAAGGACACCGTGACCACCCGCGACCTCAACAAGGCGCAGATCTACGCGTGGCGCAAGGGCATCAAGACGCTCTACTACATCCGCCTGCGCCAGATGGCGCTCACCGGCACCGAGGTCGAGGGCTGCGTCAGCTGCACGCTCTGAGCGTCCGCTGACCCCCGTCGCACCAGAAGAGAGAACGAGAAACACCGTGGAGAAGCTCAAGCTCGTCGACCGGGTCCAGGCGATCAACTGGAACCGGGTCGAGGACGAGAAGGACGTCGAGGTCTGGGACCGCCTCACCGGCAACTTCTGGCTGCCGGAGAAGGTGCCGCTGTCCAACGACATCCAGTCGTGGAACACGCTCAGCCCCGCCGAGCAGACCATGACGACCCGGGTGTTCACCGGCCTCACCCTGCTCGACACGATCCAGGGCACCGTCGGGGCCGTGAGCCTCATCCCCGACGCCGTGACGCCCCACGAGGAGGCGGTGTACACGAACATCGCCTTCATGGAGTCGGTCCACGCGAAGAGCTACTCCTCGATCTTCTCCACCCTCATCTCCACCCGGGAGATCGACGCCGCGTTCGCGTGGTCGGAGGAGAACGAGAACCTCCAGCGCAAGGCCGCGATCGTCATGGAGTACTACCGCGGTGATGACCCGGAGAAGCGCAAGGTCGCCTCGACGATGCTCGAGTCGTTCCTCTTCTACTCCGGCTTCTACGCCCCGATGTACTGGTCCTCGCGGGCCAAGCTCACCAACACCGCGGACCTCATCCGCCTCATCATCCGCGACGAGGCCGTCCACGGGTACTACATCGGCTACAAGTTCCAGCGGGCCGTGGAGAAGGCGTCCCCGCAGCGGCGCCAGGAGCTCAAGGACTACACCTTCGACCTGCTCCTGGAGCTCTACGAGAACGAGGAGCAGTACACCGAGGACCTCTACGGTCCCCTCGGGCTCACCCAGGACGTCAACGCCTTCCTGCGCTACAACGCCAACAAGGCGCTGATGAACCTCGGTTACGAGGGGCTGTTCCCCAAGGACCAGACCGACGTCAACCCGGCGATCCTGTCCGCGCTGAGCCCCAACGCCGACGAGAACCACGACTTCTTCTCCGGCTCCGGCTCGAGCTACGTCATCGGCAAGGCCGTGGACACCGAGGACGAGGACTGGGACTTCTGAGCGACCCGACCGACGGCCCGGTGCCGGAGCCGACCATGCACACCGCCCCGCTGCGGGTGGTGTCCATGGACGCCCGGCACTGGCCGGCGGTCGAGGCGATCTACGCCGAGGGCATCGCCGGCGGCCAGGCCACCTTCGAGGCGGCCACCCCGAGCTGGGAGGCCTTCGACCAGGGCCGGCTGCGCGCCCACCGGTTCGTGTGCCTCGACGACGACGCCGTCCTCGGGTGGGCCACGGTGAGCGCGGTCTCCACACGTGCCGCCTACGCGGGCGTGGTGGAGGACTCGGTGTACGTCGCCGGCGCCGCGCGCGGGCGGGGCGTGGGCCGCCTCCTCCTCGACGCCCTCGTCCGCTCGACGGAGGAGGCGGGGATCTGGACGCTCCAGTCCTCCGTGTTCCCGGAGAACCTGCCGAGCCTCGCGCTGCACCTGGGCGCCGGCTTCCGTGAGGTCGGCATCCGCCGGCGGATCGCCCGGATGGAGCGCGGGCCGTTCGCCGGGAGCTGGCGCGACATCGTGCTGCTCGAGCGGCGCAGCCCTGTCGTCGGCGCCTGACTCCGAACGGGACCTTGGGCCCACCTCCCGGGGTGCGGCAGGAGAAGAGTTGGGTCACCAACGAAGGAGGGTCCCATGTCCCGTATTTACGTCATCACCGGAGCAGGATCGGGGATCGGCGCCGCCGCGGCACGGCTGCTGCGTGAGGCAGGCGCGACCGTCGTCGGCGTGGACCTCCGGGGGACCGAGGTCACGGCCGACCTGTCGACCCCCGAGGGCCGTCGCCAGGGCGTGGCCGACGCCGTCGAGGCGGCCGGCGGGACGGTCGACGCCGTCATCGCCTCGGCCGGTGTCTCGGCCGTCAGCCCGCTCACCGTCTCGGTGAACTACTACGGCGTCACCGAGTTCCTCGAGGGGATCCGCCCGACGCTGGCCCGGTCCGCCGCGCCGCGCGTCGCCGTCGTCAGCTCGATGTCCTCGCTGCAGCCCAACTACCCGCCGCTCGTCCAGGCGATGCTCGAGGGTGACGAGGCGACTGCCCGGGCGATGGCCGAGCAGCTCGCTGCCGACCCGCGGGCCGGCGGCCTCATCTACGCGTCGTCCAAGCGGGCGATCTCCCGCTGGGTCCGCGCCCAGTCCGTGACTGCGGAGTGGGCGGGCGCGGGCATCGCGCTCAACGCCGTGGCGCCGGGCATCGTCAAGACCCCGATGACCGAGGAGCTGCGCGCGACCCCGGAGTCCGTCGCCTTCCTCGACGCCGTCGTCCCGATGCCGCTGAACTACCACCAGCCGCCGGAGTCCATCGCCAACCTGTGCATCTGGCTCACCTCGGTGGAGAACTCCCACTGCGCGGGCCAGACGATCTACTGCGACGGCGGTTCCGACGTCGTCATGCGCGGTGAGGACGCCTGGAGCTGGGCCGACGAGCGGGTCGGGAAGTACTTCGCCGAGCTCATGGCGGGGGACACGGCCCACTGACCGGCCGGTCCGGCGCGGCTGCCTCCACCGCGCCGGACCCGCCCGGGGGCGACGCGGGCTGCGTCGTGGCCGGGTGCCGGCGCGTAGCATGCCGCCGTGCTCCCCTTCGACGCACGGCTGCCCGGGCGGCCGCAGCGGGTGCTCGTCGCGGGCGTCTCCGGCTCGGGCAAGACGACCGTCGCCCGCGACGTGGCCGCGGTGCTCGACGCGCCCCACACCGAGCTGGACTCCCTGTTCCACGGTCCCGGCTGGGTGCCGCGGGCGGAGTTCTGCGACGAGGTCCGCGCGCTGGCGGCGCGCGAGACGTGGACCACCGAGTGGCAGTACGCGGCCGCCCGCCCGCTGCTCCTCGAGCGTGCCGACCTCCTCGTCTGGCTCGACCTGCCGTTCGCCACGGTGACGCTGCCGCGGCTCGTGCGCCGCACGGTGCGCCGGCGGGTGAGGCGCGAGGTGCTGTGGAACGGGAACGTCGAGCCGCCGCTGCACACCGTTCTCACCGACCGGGAGCACGTCGTGCGATGGGCAGTCACGCACAGGGCAGGGAACCGGGCACGGGTCACGGCGGCCGCCCAGCAGCTCCCGCACCTGCCCGTCGTCCGCCTCAGGTCGCCCCGCGAGGTCACCGCGTGGCTCAGCGGCCCTCTCGCGGAGTCCGCCGGCGCGGGGTGAGCGCCGCGCTCCGGGCACGGACGCGCCGGTGAGAGGAAGTGGCACGACCGGCAACGGGTGCGGTACGACCTGCCCCCTGGGAGAGTCTTCTCCATGACGGGTGACGCCGACCTACTCGCCCGGGCCGCGGCCCACGGCCTGCAGCTGCGGCCGCGCACCCTGCGGCACAACGACGCCGGCCTCGACTTCCACGTGGCCTACGCCCACGACGTCCACGGGCGGGAGTGGGTGCTGCGGGTTCCGCGTCGCCCGGACGTCCAGGCGGCCGTCGAGCAGGAGCAGGCGATCCTCGCCTTCGCCTCGCGCCACCTGCCCGTGGCCGTGCCCGACTGGCACGTCGTGGCCCCCGACCTCGTCGCCTACCCGCTGCTGCCCGGCCGGCCCGGCCTGACGATCCAGGGTGAGGACGTCGTGTGGCACCTCGACCCGGGATCCGAGCAGTACGCCGCCGAGCTCGGCCGCCTGCTCGCCGCGCTGCACGCCGCCCCGGTGGACGAGGCGGAGGGGGTGGGCGTGGAGGTCCGCAGCCCGGCGGAGGTCCGCGAACGCTGGGCCGAGGACATCGACAGGGTCGCGGCTGAGTTCGAGGTCCACCTCGAGCTGCGTCGTCGGCTGGATGCCTGGCTCGAGGACGACGGGCTGTGGCCCGAGGAGACCGTCTTCACCCATGGCGAGCTCTACCCGGCACACGTTCTCATCGAGGACGACGACGCCGTCTCGGGCGTCCTGGACTGGACGACGGCCCGGGTGGACGACCCGGCGCGGGACTTCATGTACCAGCACGCCTTCGCGCCGCCCGAGGCGTTCGCCGCGACCGTCGCCGCCTACGCGGAGGCGGGCGGCCGGGACTGGCCGCGGCTGGAGGAGCGGTGCGCTGCGCTCATGGCGGCCGGTCCGGTGGGCTACGGCCTGTTCGCGTTGACGACGGGCCGTGAGGAGCACCGGGCCGCCGCGCAGGCGCAGCTGGCGGGAGAGTAGCGGGCGACCCCTACTCCTCCTCGAGGGCGGCGCCCTTGAGCTCGGGCAGGAAGAGGGCACCGACCATGGCGATGACGAACGCGATCCCGAAGGCGAGGAAGGCGACCGAGCTGCCGCCGCGGCCGACGAGCCACGGCACGGCGAGCGGCGCGATGATCGAGGCGAGCCGGCCGAAGGCGGCGGCGGAGCCGGAGCCGGTTCCCCGCAGCGCCGTCGGGTAGACCTCCGGGCTCACCGCGTACAGCGCCCCCCACGCCCCGAGGTTGAACGCGGACAGTGCCATGCCGGCGGCGATGATCGCCGGGACGGTGGTCGCCTGGCCGAAGAGCAGCGCCGCCACCGCCGAGCCGGCGAGGAAGGCGGCGAGGGTCGCCCGGCGGCCCCACTTCTCGATGAGGAACGCCGCGAGGGCGTAGCCGGGGAGCTGGGCGAGGGTGATGATCAGCGTGTACTCGAAGGACTTGACCAGGGAGAAGCCCTGGGCGACGAGCAGGGACGGCAGCCAGATGAACGCGCCGTAGTAGGCGAAGTTCACCCCGAACCACACGACCCACAGGGCCGCGGTGCGCCGGCGGAAGCGCGGTGCCCACAGCGTGCGCCAGCGCGGCGGGGCGGACTCCTCGACGACGCCGGGGGAGGGCACGGGCTCGATCCCGGCGGCCTCCTCGTAGGTCCGGACCGCGGCCTCGGCCTCCTCGACACGGCCCTTGCGCTCGAGGAAGCGCACGGACTCCGGCAGGTGCAGCCGCACGTAGAGCGCGTAGAACGCCGGAACCATGCCGATGACGAACGCCCAGCGCCACCCGTTCTCGCCGGGCACGACGAAGTAGCCGATGAGGGCCGCGGCGATCCACCCGACCGCCCAGAAGGCCTCGAGGATGACGACGACGCGGCCGCGGATGCTCTTCGGGGCGTACTCGCTGACGAGCGTCGAGGCGACGGGCAGCTCGGCGCCCAGCCCCAGGCCGACGACGAAGCGCAGGACGATGAGCGCGACCAGGCCGGTGGCGAGGGCCGACGCGCCGGTGGCCAGGCCGTAGACGAGGAGGGTGAGGGCGAAGACCTGCCGGCGGCCGATGCGGTCGGCGAGCAGCCCGCCGACGCTCGCACCGATGGCCATGCCGACGAAGCCCGCCGAGACGATCCACGACCGTTGACCGTCGCTGAGGCCCCACTCCACGCCCAGCGCCGCGATGACGAAGGAGATGAGACCGACGTCCATGGCGTCCAGCGCCCAGCCGATGCCGGAGCCGCCGAGGAGCCGGCGGTGCGGGCGGGTGAAGGGAAGCCGGTCCAGGCGCTGGGCCCGGGTGAGCGAGGCGGTCTGGGTGTGCTCGGCCATCGAGGTGCTCTCTTTCGCCGTGGGAGGCGGACCGCGTCACCCTACACCCTTACGCTCGCGCTGAGCATAAGCGGTCCGTGACGCGACGACGCAGACTCAGGGCCGCAGCGCCTCCAGGGCCGCGGGGACGGCCGCGGGCGGCAGCTGGAGGAGGACACCGGTGGCCACCGTCCCCTCCCAGGCGCGCAGCTGGGCGCGGACCTGGTCGGGCCGCCCCGCCAGGGCGACGTCGAGGACGAGCTCGGTCGGCACCGCGCGTGCCGCTCCCTCCCGGTCCCCGGCGGCCCACAGCCGGGCGATCTGCGCGCACGCGGCGTCGTGACCGAGCCGCTCGACCGCCTCGCGGTGGAAGTTCGAGCGCTCCGAGCCCATCCCGCCGACGTACAGCGCGAGGTGCGGGCGCAGCAGGTCCGCCGCCGCCTCGACGTCGGCGCCCACCGCCAGCGGCAGGCTGACGTTGACCTCGAACCGGTCGGCCGGCGCGAGCCGGGGGTCGCGTCGGGCGAAGCCCGCGGCGAGCTGCTCACGCGCCCAGCCGTCGAGCCGGGGGGAGAGGAACGCGGGCAGCCAGCCGTCGGCGATCTCCGCGGCCAGCGCGACGTTCCTCGGCCCTTGGGCCGCGAGGTGGATGGGCAGGTCCGCGCGCAGCGGGTGGACCGTGGGGCGCAGCGCCTCGCCCTCCCCGGTCGTCCCCTCCCCGGTGAGCGGGAGGCGCACCTGACGGCCCTCGAGGTGCACGGGCGCCTCGCGCCGGAGCACCTGGCGCACGACGTCGACGTACTCGCGGGTGCGCTCCAGCGGCCGCGGGTAGGGCCGGCCGTACCAGCCCTCGACGACCTGCGGGCCGGAGGCGCCGAGCCCGAGCACGAAGCGCCCGCCGGAGAGGTGGTCGAGGGTGAGGGCGGCCATCGCCGTCGCCGTGGGCGTGCGTGCCGAGATCTGGGCGATGCCGGTGCCGAGGCGTACCCGGGAGGTCCGGGCGCCCCACCACGCGAGCGGCGTGAGCGCGTCGGACCCGTAGGCCTCGGCGGTCCACACCGAGTCCACGCCCGCCGCGTCGTCGTCCGTCATGCCGAGGCGGGGAGGTGGGCCATGACCTCGCTCGCGACGAGGTCGAGGTGCTCGAGGTCGCCGAGGTCCAGGCACTGGAGGTAGACGCGGGTGATGCCCTGCTCGCGGAGCGCGGCGAGACCGTCGAGGACCTCCTGGGGCGTGCCGGCCAGGCCGTTGCGGCGCAGCTCCTCGGGGTCGCGGCCGATGACGGCGGCCCGGCGGGCGACCTCGGCGTCGTCACGGCCCACGCACGCGACGAACGCGGCGGAGTAGACGAGCTCGTCGGGGTCGCGGCCGACCTCCTCGCAGGCGGCGCGGACCCGGTCGCGCTGGGCGGCGACGGCGGCCTTCTCCGGGAAGGACTGGTTGTACTCGGCCGCGAACCGGGCGGCCAGGCGCGGCGTCCGGCGGGGTCCGTTGCCGCCGACGACGACGGGCAGCGGGCTCTGCACCGGCTTGGGCAGGGCGGGGGAGTCGGTGAGCTGGTAGTGCTCACCGGAGTGGCTGAAGGTCTCCCCGACCGGGGTGGCCCACAGCCCGGTGACGATCTCGAGCTGCTCGGTGAGCAGGCCGAAGCGCTTGTCGGGGAAGGGGATGCCGTAGGCGGCGTGCTCCTCGGCGAACCACCCGGCGCCCAGGCCGAGCTCGACCCGCCCGCCGGACATCTCGTCGACCTGGGCCACCTGGATGGCGAGCACGCCAGGCAGGCGGAAGGTCGCGGAGGAGACGAGGGTGCCGAGGCGGATCGTCGAGGTCTCGCGGGCGAGGCCGGCGAGCGTGGTCCACGCGTCGGTGGGGCCGGGCAGCGGGTCACCGGCGCCCATGCGCAGGTAGTGGTCGGAGCGGAAGAAGCCGGAGAAGCCGAGCTGCTCGGCGCGCTGCGCGAGGGCGAGCTGGTCACCGTAGGTGGCCCCCTGCTGGGGCTCGACGAAGATGCGAAGGTCCATGCCCCTAGCCTGCCAGGGCGTGGGAGCACCCGCGGGCTCCTGGTCTTGGCCAGGGTGCCGTGGTGGACGATGCCACGGCTCCCGCGGGTGCCGGTGACTGCCGGGATCTCGCCGCCGTTCGGCGGTGGGACCGACAGGTCCGTCCGTCGGACGGCTAGCGGACAGCCACCTCACGTGTCCATGCGTTGCTCATCTTCTGGACCACCTCCTTCCACGTGTACCGACGACGGTACGCCCGGGCGGCGGGGGTGTCACCGGGTTTTCTCCTCAGGGGCTGAGGATCGCCAGGGCGGTGGTCTGGGCGGCCGTGAGGGCCTCCTGCGTGGGGATCTCGCCGCGGAACAGGCGGGCGAGGAGTGGACGGACGGCCTCGAGGGCGTCGGCCACCCGTGGGCCGGTGGGCGCGCTGACGGCGGGGACGTCGAGCGCGGCGGAGACGTCCACGCCCCGCAGCGCCCAAGCCTCCCGGTACAGGTCCTGCGCCCCTGCGGCGGCCGGGATGCCCACGCCGTGGCCGGCGAGGGCGGACTGCCCGTTGCTCGAGGCGAGCCACTGCAGCACCTGGGCGGTGGCCTCCGGCTGCTCGCTCGCCGCGTTGGCCGCGGCCCCGACGCCGTCGACGACGGTGGCCGCGCCCTCGGGTCCGGCAGGGACCGGGGCGAGGCCCCACTCGGCCTGGGCGTGGCTCTGCAGGTGGGGCAGGTCTGCGGAGGTCGACTGGTACAGCGCGAGTCGCCCGCCGGTGAAGAGCTGGCGGGCGGTGACGTCCGCCGCCCGGGCGCCCTCGTCGGGCAGTGCGGCGAGGTAGGAGAACGTCGCCCGGCCCGCGGGGCCGTCGAGCACGAGGTCCTGCGGCCCCTCCGAACGGGCCCCGAGCTGGGCGAGGAACGGCAGCCAGACGGCCGGGGAGGTGAGGTCGGTGTTGTAGCCGTACTCGGCGACGGCGGCGGGGTCGAAGCCCTCCTCCGTCGCGCTCCGGCCGGAGGAGTCGCGGGTCAGTGCGCGCACCGCCGCGCGCAGCGTGTCGTCCGTGGGGGCGGTCTCCTGCGCCGTCTCCGGCGCGGGCTCGGAGCTGGACGCGGGGGCGGAGGTCGCGACGAGGACGTCCTCCTCGACGGCGGCCGGGTCCCAGGTGAGCGCCGCCGGGTCCACGCCCGACCGCTCGACGAGCTCGGTGTTGTAGAACAGGACGGTCGCGTCCCACAGCTGGGGCACCGCCCACAGCTCCCCGTCCGCCGCGTAGGGCTCGGCCAGCTCCGGGGCCCACGTCTCCTGGTCCTCGCCGATCACCTCGCCGAGGGGCAGGAGGTGACCGGAGCCGGCCTCGGCGGCGACGTCCTCGCTCGTCGTCCAGAAGATGTCGGCCATCGTGCCCGCCGCGAGGTCGGAGGCGGCGGCCTCGGCGTAGGCGTCGTGGGGGACGACCTCGACGTCGACGTGGACGCCGGGGTGGATGGCGTTGAACGCGTCGAAGGACTCGCGGTAGGCGTCCGCGGCGGCCTCGTCCCACAGCCGGAACGTCACGGTCGACAGGCCCGCGGAGGCGAGGTGGGCGGAGTCCTCCCCCGGCGGCTCGCCGCATCCCGCCATGGCGAACGCCAGCGCGGCGGCCGCGACGGCGCAGGCGTGCGCCCGGCGGGACATGCATCCTCCTGGGATCGGATCCGGTAAAGCGTACCGGCTGATCCTGACTCTCCGCTGACCTTTTCGCGGGACGGACCAGGGGAAGTCCTCGCCGGCCCATGAAGGGTGTGTGTAAAGGAGTTCTGTACAGCTGGCGCTACGGGGTAAGGATTGACACCACCTGCGCGGCAGCCCTAGCGTGACCCACGCCACGCCGGAGTGATGGAGGGGATCATCCGTATGCGCACACGCCGCCGACTGGCCACGACAGCCGCCGCCGGGCTCCTGCTCGCGGGACTCACGCCCGCCGCCGCCTCGGCGCCTGTCCTACCCACCCCAACGAAGGAGTGAAGGTCATGACCCTACGAAAGCCCTCCCGGGCCGGCGTCGCCCTCGCGATCGCCCTGTCCGGGGCGCTGACGCTCGGCGTCGGCAGCACCACCGGAGCCGACCGCGGACCGGGCGGACCCGGCCACGGTGACTCCCCGGAACCCGACGGACCGACCGTCGAGCTCGGCGTCGAGGTCCTCCTCGAGGACCAGCTCGACCTGCTCGAGGGCAAGCGCGTCGGTCTCATCACCAACCCCACCGGCGTGGACAGCGAGCTCACCCACACGATGGACCTCCTCGTCGAGCACCAGGAGGAGGGCGGCTACGAGCTCACCGCCCTCTACGCGCCGGAGCACGGCATCCTCGGCGGCGCACCCGCCGGCGCCCAGGTCCCCAACTACGAGGACCCGCGCACCGGCCTCACCGTGTGGTCCCTCTACGGCGCCACCCAGCGGCCCACCGCCGAGATGCTCGCGGACGTCGACGTCCTGCTCTTCGACATCCAGGACATCGGCGCCCGCTTCTACACCTACATCTGGACGATGTACTACGCGATGGACGCCGCGGCGGAGTTCGGCAAGGACTTCGTCGTCCTCGACCGGCCGAACCCCCTCGGCGACCGGATGGACGGGCCGGTCCTCGACCCGTCGGTCTCCTCCTTCGTCGGGCTGCGCGAGATCCCCATGCAGCACGGCCTCACCGTCGGTGAGCTCGCCGCCCTGTTCAACGGCGAGTTCCTCGAGGAGCCGGTGGAGAACTTCCACGTCGTGCAGATGGAGGGCTACGACCCCGACGACTTCGTCGACGGCTACGGCCTGGAGTGGGTGCTGCCCTCCCCGAACATCCCCACGCTCGAGACGGCGTGGGCCTACGCCGGCACCGGCCTCATCGAGTCGCTCGACGCCTCGGAGGGTCGCGGCACGACCAAGCCGTTCCTGTGGATCGGGCACGGGGACCTGGACGAGGTCGAGGCGTACGCGCTCGCCGAGGACCTCAACTCCCGCGGCCTCGAGGGCGTCCACTTCCGGCCGATGTTCGCCAACCCGGCCGCCGGGCAGAAACAGGGCGGGCGTCTCTCCGGCGGCGTCGAGGTCCACATCACGGACCCGGCCTCCTACGTCCCGGTGCGCACCGGCCTGCACGTCCTCCAGGCGTTCTACGACACCCCCGAGGTCGACTGGCGCGAGGGGACGATCTACCCCAACCAGCGCTGCGAGACCGAGGCCGACACGTGCTGGATCGACCGGCTCACCGGTGACAAGGACGTGCGTCTCCAGCTCGAGGCGGGCGTCGACCCCGACGAGATCATCGCCGGCTGGGCCGAGGAGCTCGCGGCCTTCGACGCGCTCGCCGACGACTACCGCCTCTACGAGGTGTCCGTCGACGGCATCCGCTCCGCGCTCGACCGGCACGTCGCCGCCGGCGCGGTGGCCGGGCCGGTCGTCGGCCAGCTCACCCAGGCCCTGGACCAGGCCGAGCGGCACCTCGCGTCCGGCAAGACCCGGCAGGCCGAGCAGGCCCTCGACCGGTTCGTCCGCCACCTCCAGAGCCCGAGCCGCCGCGACACGGTGACCGAGGAGGCAGGCGCCGACCTGCTTCAGCGGGTCGACCGCCTGCGCGACCGCCTGTGAGCAGAGGCGGGGG
>NZ_VDFS01000043.1:24124-36185 GCF_006151955.1 Georgenia sp. 311
TGTGCGCGACAGCCGACTTCCGCGCGAGAGCGGGGTTCTGCGGGGGCCGCTACGAGAGACTGACGCCGTGACGAAGACGCCGCACCTCGCCCCGCTCGCCGCGGCCGCCGGCGCGGGCGGGCTGAGCACCCGCGAGGTCGACCGCGCGCGCCTCGCCCACGACGCCTCCCACTACCTCCTGCGCCCGCAGGCCGTCGTCACCGCGACGTCGGTCGAGCAGGTCGCGGCCGTCATGGCCGCCGCCGGCCGGGCGACCCCGCCCGTGCCGCTCACCTTCCGCGCGGGCGGCACGAGCCTGTCCGGACAGGCCGTCACGGACGGCGTCCTCGTCGACGTCCGCCGCCACCAGCAGGACGTGGAGGTGCTCGACGACGGCGCCCGCGTGCGCTGTCGCCCGGGCGCGGTCCTGCGCCGGGTCAACGCCGCCCTCGCCCGGCACGGCCGGCGCCTGGGCCCCGACCCGGCGAGCGAGATCGCCTGCACGGTCGGCGGGGTGGTCGCCAACAACTCCTCGGGGATGACCTCGGGCACCGCCGCGACGGCCTACCGCACGCTGGACTCGGTTGTCCTCGCGCTGCCCAGCGGCACGGTCGTGGACACCGCCGCCCCGGACGCCGACGCGCTGCTCGCCGCGCGCGAGCCCGAGCTGCACGCCGGCCTGCTCCGCCTGCGTGACCACGTGCGCTCGCGGCCCGACCTGCGCCGCGCCGTCGAGCACCAGTTCTCGATGAAGAACACCATGGGCTACGGGATCAACGCGCTGCTCGACCACGACTCCGCCGTCGACATCCTCGCCCACCTGCTCGTCGGCTCGGAGGGCACCCTCGCCTACCTCGCCGAGGTCACCCTGCGCACCGTGCCCGTCCTGCCGCACGCGGCGACGGCGCTGCTCGTGCTCGACTCCATCGGCGCCGCGACCGCCGCGCTGCCGACGGTCACCGCGACCTCCGCCGTCGCCGTCGAGCTCATGGACGCCGCGGCGCTGCGGGTGGCCCAGCGCGACCCTCGCGCCGACCCCGTCCTGCGTGAGCTCGCCGTCGACCGGCACACCGCCCTGCTCGTCGAGCTCCAGCACGCGACGGGGGACGGCCTAGCCGAGCTCGTCGCCGGCGCCGAGCCGCTGCTCGCCGGCCTGTCCCCGGCCGCGGCGACGCCGCTCACCACCGACCCCCGCGCGCGGGCGGCGATGTGGCAGGTGCGCAAGGGCCTGTACGCGGCCGTCGCCGGCGCCCGCCCGACCGGCACGACGGCCATGCTCGAGGACGTCGTCGTCCCCGGGCCCGCCCTCACCGACACGGTGCGTGCCCTGGAGGGTCTGCTCGCCCGGTACGGCTACGACGACGCCGTGACGTTCGGCCACGCCAAGGACGCCAACCTCCACTTCATGGTCAACCCCGACCTCGGCGACCCGCGGGCCCGCGACGCCTACGCCGCGTTCAGCGAGGAGCTCGCCGGGCTCGTGCTCGACGCCGGCGGCTCGCTCAAGGCCGAGCACGGCACCGGCCGGATGATGGCCCCGTTCGTGCGCCGCCAGTACGGCGCGGAGCTGTACGAGGTCATGCGCGAGATCAAGCGGCTGTGCGACCCGCGCGGCGTGCTCGCCCCCGGCGTCGTCATCAGCGACGACCCGACCATCCACCTGCGCGACCTCAAGCGCCCCGCGCAGGTCCACCCCGAGCTCGACCGGTGCGTCGAGTGCGGCTTCTGCGAGCCCGCCTGCCCCTCCCGCCACACGACGACGACGCCCCGCCAGCGCATCGCCCTCTTGCGCGAGGCCGCCGACTCCGGTCCCGAGCGGCGGGCCGAGCTCGAGGACGCCTACGACTACGCCGCCGTCCAGACGTGTGCCGCTGACTCGCTGTGCCGCGTCTCCTGCCCGGTCGACATCGACACCGGCGCGGTGATGAAGCAGCGCCGCGCCGCGGCCAACGGGCCGCTCGCCCAGGCGGTCGGGCGGCGCCTGGCCGGGGCGTGGGGCACCGCGACGACGACGCTGCGCGCCGGTCTCGCCGTCGCCGACCACGTCCCCGGGCCGGTCCTGTCGGCGGCGACGACGGTGGTGCGCGCCGTCGTCGGGGAGCGTGGGCGCGACCTCCTCCCGCACGTCGACGGCTCCCTGCCCGGACCGGGCAGCCCGCGCAGCCGGATGGTCGGCCCGGTCGCGCCCGGGACCCACGACGCCGTGTTCTTCCCCGCGTGCATCGGCTCGCTCTTCGCTCCCGAGGGGGACGGCACGCTCGGCGCCGGGGCGGCGTTCGCCGTGCTGTGCGAGCGGGCGGGGGTGCGGCTCGCGGTGCCCGAGGGGATCGACGGGCTGTGCTGCGGGACGGTCTGGGAGTCCAAGGGCCTGGTCGACGGCGCGGTCCTCATGGCCGGGCGGGTCGCGGACTCGGTGTGGGAGCTCACCGACGGCGGACGCCTGCCGCTCGTGTGCGACGCCGCGAGCTGCACCCACGGCCTCGCCTCGATCGGCAAGCGGCTCACCGGACCGGCGGCCCAGCGGTGGGCGCGGGTGCGCGTCGTCGACGCCGTCACCTACACCCGTGAGGTCCTCCTCGACCGGATCGACGTGCCCGCGGGCGCGCTGCTCGACCGGCTCGTGGTCCACCCGACGTGCTCCACCGTCCACCTCGGCGCGGTCGAGGACCTCACCGCCGTCGCCGGCGCCGTGGCGCGGGAGGTCACCGTCCCCGCGGAGTGGGGGTGCTGCGGGACGGCGGGGGACCGCGGGATGCTCCACCCCGAGCTGCCAGCAGGGGCCACCGAGCGGGAGGCTGCCGAGATCGCCGCCGCCGAGCGCGCCGCGGGGCCGTTCGACGCCTACGCCTCGTGCAACCGCACCTGCGAGATGGGGATGACGGCGGCCACCGGCCGTCCCTACCGGCACGTCCTCGAGCTGCTCGAGGAGGGCACCCGACCGGCCGCCGGCCGGGCGTGAGGCGGGCGGCACGCCCACTGGACGTACAGTGGACGGCGCATCCCGCGACCCGAGAAGGAGCCCTGTGACCGAGCGCCCCGTCCGTCGTCGGCGTCCGCAGACCGTCCTCGAGGTGCTCCGCAGGGAGACCCTCACGCCCTCGATGGTGCGGCTCTACCTCGGCGGGCCCGGCCTCGCGTCCTTCACCGACAACGAGTGCACCGACCGGTACGTCAAGCTCTACTTCGTGCGCCCGGAGCTCGGCCTCGAGCCGCCCTACGACGTCGCCGAACTGCGCGAGCGGCTTGCGCCCGAGGACCTGCCGGTCACCCGCACCTACACGGTCCGCGCGCTCGACACGGCCGCGGGGTGGCTGGCGATCGACGTCGTCGTCCACGGCGACGAGGGCCTGGCCGGGCCGTGGGCGGCACGCGCGCAGCCGGGGGAGCGGGTCGTGCTCTCCGGGCCGGGCGGCGCCTACCGCCCCGACCCGACGGCGGACTGGCACCTCCTCGCGGGGGACGAGTCGGCGCTCCCGGCGATCGCGGCCGCCCTGGAGGCGCTGCCCGACGACGCGCGGGGAGTGGCGTTCATCGAGGTCGGCGGGCCGCAGGACGAGCTGCCGCTGCGCGCGCCCGCCTGCGTCGAGGTGCGGTGGCTGCACCGGGCGCCCGCGGCCCCGGGGACGTCCCGGGTGCTGCCCGAGGCGGTCGCCGGGTACGACTGGCCGCAGGGGCGGGTCCAGGTGTTCGCCCACGGGGAGCGCGAGGCGATGAAGGCGCTGCGCGAGGTGTTCTTCACCCAGCGCGGGCTCGAGCGCTCGCAGGTCTCGCTGTCGGGCTACTGGGCCTACGGCCGCACCGAGGACCGCTTCCAGGCCGAGAAGCGCGAGCCGGTCGGCAAGATCTTCGCCGACTGAGGCCCGCTGGTTCTGCGACCTCGTCGGCCGAGCCTCCCCACCGACGGCAGGAAGAGGCTCCGCGACACGTCAGGCTGCCCCATGTCGCGGGGCAGTCTGACGTGTCCGGACACCTACCTCCCCGGGCGGGCGCGCCTCCCACTGTGCGCCCACTGCTGGACCGCGGCCCCGTTGCTGCGTCCCGTGGAGCGGGTGCACGGTAGGCCTTGAGGGCGCACAGTCGGGCTACCTACCACCCGCGCGCGCTCAGTGGACGGTGAGCAGCGGCTCGGCCGGTGTGAGGTCCCCGGCCAGCCAGCGGCGGGCGAGGAGCTCGGCACCGTCGAGCGACGTGCCGTGCGGGGGCTCGAGGACGACGTCGGGCCGTGCCTCGGCCAGCGCCTCGCGCATCGTCTCGAGCACCACCCGCGACCCGAAGATCCCGCCGGTCCACGAGGCGAGCGGCGGCACCGGGGGGCGCAGCGCCGCGGTGAGGCTGCGGGCGAGCTCGTGCCCGGCGCGGCGCAGGATCGCGACGGCCACGTCCTCGTCCTGCCCCGCGAGGGCGACGACGTCGGGCACGACGGAGGCGAGCACCCCAGCCCGGTCCTCGCGCGTGTAGATCTGCCGCGGCCAGGACTCCGGCTCACCGAGCCGGGCCACCGCGGCGGCGAGCAGGCCGCCGGCGTCCGAGCGGCGCCCGTCGTGCTGCTCGAGCGCGGCCTCCAGCGCCCGCATGCCGATCCACGAGCCGGAGCCGGCGTCCCCCAGGACGTGACCCCAGCCGTCGACCTTGCGCCAGCACCCGGCGAGGTCGGTGCCCAGCGCGGTCGAGCCGGTGCCGGTGAGGACGACGGCCCCCGCCCGGCCCCCGAGCGCGCCCACCGCGGAGGTGACGGCGTCGGAGGCGACGACGGTCGGGACGTCGCCGAGGGCGGCGCGGACGGCCTCGAGCACCACCTGCGGGCCGTCGGCGAGGGTGAGGAGACCGCTGGAGCCCACGGCCACCGCCGCGACGTCGCCCAGGCGCAGGGCCAGGTCGGCGACGAGCGCGGCGACGAGCGGGGCGGCGACGAGCCCGCGCGCGTCCACCCGCAGCCGGTCCCCGGCGGTCTCCCGCGCCCCGCCCGGGCCGGTGAGGCGAGCGCGGGAGCCGGAGCCGCCGAGGTCGACGGCGAGGACGGCGCTCACGCCGCTACTTTCCCATCCCCGACGTGAGGCCGGCGATGATCTGCCTCGTCGCGACGAGGAACAGGAGGATGAGCGGCAGCGTGGCGATGACGAGCCCGGCGAAGAGCGTGGACCAGTCGGTCTGGTACTCCCCGAAGAACGTCGTCAGCCCGACCGGGAGGGTGTAGTTCTCCCGGTTGCGGATGAGGATGAGCGGGTAGAAGAAGTCGTTCCAGATCGGCACGAACCGGAAGACGATGACGGTGGCGATGGCCGGGCGCACGAGCGGGGCCATGACCGACCAGAACATCCGGAACGGGCCGGCGCCGTCGAGCCGCGCCGCCTCCTCCAGCTCACCCGGCAGCTGCCGGAAGAACGTCGTGAGGACGAACACCGAGAACGGGATGCTCACCGCCGCGTAGACCATGACGAGACCGAGCCTGGTGCTGATGAGCCCGAAGGAGTCCAGCAGGTAGAAGATCGGCACGATCATGAGGAAGACCGGCATCATCAGCCCGGAGATGAAGATCGCCTCGACGACCGACATGATCCGGCCCTTCGCCCGGGCCAGCGCGTAGGCAGCGAGCAGGGAGACCGCCGTCGCGATCACCACCGAGGTGACGGTGACGATGATCGAGTTCATGAAGTACGTCGAGAACGACGCCTCGATCCACGCCCGCTGGTAGCTGGTGAAGTCCGGCCGCAGTGGCACCCCGAGCGGCTCGGTGGCCAGCTCCCGGTTCGTGCGCAGGGAGTTGAGCAGCATGATGAGCAGCGGGACGGTCGCGACCGCTGCGTAGATCCACAGCGCCGCGCTCGTCGCCGCCGCGGCCCAGCCCCGGTCCCGGCGCCCCGGCCGGTTCGGCCGGAGCGTCGGGTCGGAGATGACGGGCGGGAGGTCGGGCGAACCGGGCTGCTGCGTCGTCGGGAGGGCGGCGCTCATCCGAGGATCTTCCTCTCCGTGCGACGGAACCACCGGGTGAAGACGGTGGACAGGCCGAAGATGAACAGGAACAGGAGGATTGCGATCGCCGACGACGTCCCGATGGCGTTCGAGGACCCGGACTCGAAGGCCGTGCGGTAGAAGACGAGCGAGAGCACGTCGGTCGCGCCGGCCGGGCTGCCCGTCGACCCGCCGAGGGCGTAGGGGATCGGGAAGGCCTCCATCGTGAAGATGAACGTCAGGACGCTCACCGTGCCGATGATGGGCGTGAGCAGCGGCAGCGTGATCGCGAAGAACCGCTGCGGCCCGGACGCGCCGTCGAGCTCCGCGGCCTCGTCCAGCTCCTGCGGCAGGCCACCGAGGGCCGCCCCGTAGAGCAGGAGCGGGAAGCCGACCCACTGCCACGCGGTGACGAGGACGACCACCCACAGCGCCGTCGACGGCGTGCCCAGCCACGGCAGGGCGAGGGAGTCGAGCCCCACCGCCTTGAGGGCGGCGTTGACCGGCCCGAACAGCGGGGAGAGCAGCAGCGACCACAGGTAGCCGACGACGAGCGGGCTCACCAGGTACGGCATCGTGTACAGCACCTGGAAGAAGCGCCGGAAGCGCGCGCGGCGGTGGAGGATGACCGCGAAGAACAGGCCCACCGAGTTCTGCACGATCATTGCCCCGCCGAACATCAGCAGGTTGTGCCCGAACGCGCGCGGGACCGAGCTGCGGTACGGCTCGGCCGTGAAGAGGTGGACGAAGTTCGCCAGCCCGACGAACTCCTCCTGGCTGGTGCCGCGCCAGGAGTACATCGAGTAGGTCACCGCGGTGGCCATCGGGTAGAGCACGAAGATCCCGAAGAGGACCGCCGCGGGGGCGATGAAGAGCAGGGCGACCCGGGTGGGCAGCGCCGCCGTCATGGTGCGGCGGCGGCGCTGCCCCGGCTCCACCGGGGCCGTCTGCGCGGCTGTGGCGGTCACTGGCCCGGGGTGAACCACTCGCTCAGACCGGCCTGGACGTCCTGCGCGACCTGCGCGGGCTCCTTGTCGCCGAGGAAGAGCTCCTGGACACCGGCGCCGATGAGGTCGGTGCCCGTCGGGTCGCCGTAGCGGAAGTTCACCAGCTGCAGGTAGGGCGCGGGGCTCTCCTGGTACAGGTCCCACATCTCCTGCATGAGCGGCTCGTCGAAGGAGACGCCGGGGACGGGGGAGAACTGCTTGAGGTCGTTGGCGACCATCTGGCCGAACTCCTGCGTGGCGAGCCACTGGATGAGGGTCTCGGCCTCCTCCTGGTGGGTGCTGTTGGCGCTCAGGCCCCAGTTGCCGTCCGCGTAGGCCGGGGTGACGGCCTCGTCGAGCGCGGAGCCCGGGGGCGGCGGGACCTGGAAGACGCCGAGCTCCATCTCCGGGTTCTCCGCCTGGAAGAACCCGAGCTCGAAGGAGCCGCCGGGGAACATCGCTGCCTGCTCGGTGGTGAACAGGACCTGGGACTCGGTGTAGCTCACGCCGACGACGTTCTCCGGCATGTACTGCTGGAGGTCGACGACGGTCTGGAGGGAGTCGACGTAGGCCTGGTCGGTGAAGTCGGTGTCACCGGAGAGGATCGCCTGCTCGAACTCCGACCCGCCGTACTGGGCGGAGCCGAGGATGTCGTGGACGATCGGCATCATCCACGCGTCGAGCCCGCCGACGGCCATCGGGGTGACGCCGGCCTCGGCGAGGGACTCGTTGAGGGCGACGAACTCCTCCCACGTCGTCGGCTCCTCGAGGCCGTTCTCCTCGAAGATCGCCGTGTTGTAGTACATCTGCAGGGTCTGGGAGGCGAAGGGGACGCCGTAGGTGGCGCCGTCCTCGCGGCCCTTCGCGCCGGCGAGGATGGTCTCGTCGAACTCCGCGACCTCGGGGACGATGTCGTCCAGCGCCACGAGGTTGCCGCCCTCGACGAGCGGCTGGAGCAGGCCGTAGCTGCGGACCTGCGCGATGTCGGGGCCGTCGCTGCCGGTGAGGCCGGTCTGCAGGATCTGGTTGTACTCGGTGTTGACGAAGGCCTGGAAGTCGACCGAGATGCAGGGGTTGGCCTCCTCGAAGGCCGGGAAGATCACGTCGTTGTAGGTGTCGGCGTCCTCGGTGCGCCAGGACCACACCCGCAGGGTGACCTCCTCGGTGCACTCGCCACCGTCGGCGGTCTGCTCGGAGGAGGTGTCCTCGTCGCCCGGGTCGGGGGCGTCGGTGGACGGTGCGCAGGCGGCGAGGAGGAGGCTGGCGGACAGCGCTGTCGCGATGACGGTGCGGCGTTGCATCATGGTTCCCTTCGTGACGGGGTGCTGTGGCTGGGGCTGGACAGGGACTGCACTGCACCCCGGACGACGCCACCGGCGTCCTCCAGGGCGGCTCGGGCGCCGGGGGGATCGGCGTCCGCGAGGGTCATGACGAGCGCGACCTTGAGGTCGCCGTCGGCCTCCTCGAGGAGCTCCTCGCACACCGACCGGTCGAGCCCGGTGGCCTGGTGGAGGATCGTCACGGTCCGGGCGCGCAGCTTCTGGTTCGTGGCGACCATCGAGACCATGAGGTTGGACCACGTGCGCCCGAGCCGCACCATGAGCGCGGTCGAGAAGCTGTGCAGGACGAGCTTCTGGGCGGTGGCCGACTTCATCCGGGTGGACCCGGTGAGCGCCTCGGGGCCGGTGTCGACGACGATCGCGACCTCGACGAGCTCGCGCAGCGCCGAGCGCGGGTTGGACGTGACGAGCGCGGTGAACGCGCCGTTCGCGGCGGCGTGCTCGAGCGCGCCGGCGACGTAGGGGGTGCGCCCGGAGGCGGCGAGGCCGATGACGACGTCGCCCTCACCGACGTCCCCGAGCTCGCGGCGCCCGGCGGCGGCGTCGTCCTCGACGTTCTCCGCGGCGCGCACGATCGCCGGCGCGCCGCCGGCGAGGTGGGCGGTGACCACGCCCTCCTCCAGGCGGAAGGTGGGGAGCAGCTCGGCGGCGTCGACGACGCCGATCCGGCCGCTCGTCCCGGCGCCGACGTAGTGGACCGTCCCGCCGGCCCGCACCCGCTCGGCTGCGGCGTCGACGAGCCCGGCGAGGGCGGGCAGGGTCGCCCCGACGGCGTAGGGCACGAGCTGGTCCTCGGCGTTGATGAGCCGCAGCAGCTGCAGCGTGTCGACGACGTCCATCTCGACCGTGCGCGGGTTGCGCTCCTCGGTGGGGGAGTCGACGAGGACCCCCCACCGGGTGTCTCCCGCTCGCGTCATCGCTCCGCTCCTCGCATCTTCCGGCTGGACGGGTGCGGTTGGAACGCCCCCGTCGTGACAGTCTGGTGGCGCAGACGATGCCCCGTCGGCGGGGGGAAGTCAAGGAGTTTCGTCGTAGTAAGATCGATGAGAACTAAATTTCATCCCGAAGGATGGTTGTCATGGTCGAGTCCGGCCCTCCCCCCGACGGCGCCGCGCTGGTAAGTCGCATCAGCGCCGTGCTGCCCGAGCTTCGCCCCGCCGAGCGACGGGTGGGTGAGGCGGTCGTCGCCGACCCCACGTCCGTGGCCCGCGAGTCGATCACCGCTCTCGCCGAACGGTGCCGCACGTCCGCGCCCACCGTCGTGCGGTTCGCCAAGCGCATGGGCTTCTCCGGCTACCCGCAGCTGCGCCTCGCGCTGGCCAAGGCGGCCGGCATCGAGGAGGGGCGCACCGCCCGCGGCCCCATCTCCGGCACGCTCGACCCGGGCGACACCCTCGAGCAGGTCGTCGCCAAGATCGGCTACGCCGACGCGCGCGCCGTGGAGGACACGACCGCGATGCTCGACATCGCGGCGCTCGAGGCCGCCGTCGACGCGCTCGTCGGGGCCCGCCGGATCGACCTCGTCGGCGTGGCGGCCAGCGGCGTCACCGCGACCGACCTGTGCCAGAAGCTCTCCCGCCTCGGCCTGCAGGCCACGTGCCACCACGACCGGCACGCCGCGCTCACCGCGCTGTCGCTGCGCGGGCCGGGCGACGTCGTCATCGCCATCTCCCACTCGGGCAGCACGCCCGACGTCATCGCCCCGACGCGGCTCGCGGTCGAGCAGGGCGTCACGGCCATCGCGCTCACCAACCACCCGGGCTCCAAGCTGGCGCAGACGGCCGACATCGCGCTCATCACGACGACGCGCGAGACGACGTTCCGCTCCGGGGCGATGGCCAGCCGCATCGCCCAGCTCGTCGTCGTCGACTGCCTGTTCGTCGCCGTGGCGATGCGGGACATGGACGCCACCCACGCCGCCCTCGACGCCAGCTTCAAGGCCGTCGCCGACCTCTGACCCCACCCCGCCCCTCTCCCGCCGAGCGCTGGATCCGGCACGGGTGCGCGGACGATAGCCTCGGCCCGTGGACACAGTGCGATGGGGCATCATCGGGGTCGGCGACGTCACCGAGGCCAAGAGCGGCCCGGGTTTCCAGCAGGCGGAGGGCTCCTCGCTCGTCGCCGTCATGCGCCGCGACGGTGAGAAGGCGGCCGACTACGCCCGCCGCCACGGCGTCCCGCGCTGGTACGACGACGCCGAGGCGCTCATCCACGACCCCGACGTCGACGCCGTCTACGTCGCGACCCCGCCGGACTCCCACCGGGACTACGCCGTGCGCGTCCTCGAGGCGGGCAAGCCGGTCTACGTGGAGAAGCCGATGGCGCGCACCGCCGCGGAGTGCGAGGACGTCCTCGCCGCGGCCGAGCGCGTCGGGCAGCCCGTCTTCGTCGCCTACTACCGCCGCGCGATGCCACGGTTCGTCACCGTCAAGCGGCTGCTCGACGACGGCGCGATCGGCGAGGTCCACGCCGTCGCCGTCCACGCGTCCAAGCCGTCGGCGCTCGCGGACGGCGCGGACGTCCCGTGGCGGGTCCGCCCGGAGGTCGCCGGGGGCGGCCTGTTCGTCGACCTCGCCTCCCACACCCTCGACCTGCTCGACCACCTCCTCGGGCCGGTCGCCCGCGTCACCGGGTACGCCGCGAGGTTCGGGCGGATGACGACCGCCGAGGACGTCGTCAGCGCCTCCTTCGAGCTGGAGTCCGGCGCGCTCGGCAGCGGGCTGTGGAGCTACGGCACCGCCGAGGAGCGCGACGAGGTCCGCATCCTCGGGTCCGCCGGCACGCTGCGGTTCTCGACGTTCGGCCAGGAGCCGCTCGTGCTCACCACCGCCGCCGGCGAGCAGCACATCGAGGCGCCCTACCCGGCGACCGTCCAGCTGCCGCTCATCCAGAGCGTCGTCGACGAGCTCACCGGCCGCGGCACCTGCCCGAGCACCGGCGCCAGCGCCATGCGCACCGCCCGCGTCGTCGACGCCCTCCTCGACGAGCACCGCGCCCGCCACGCCATCACCTTCGCCTGACCCCCGGACTGCTCGGGGCGGTCCGCCAGCCGGTGCGGGCCGGCGCGTGCAGACCTAGCCTTGCCTCCTCGACACATCTGCTCCTTGGGGGGATGCGTGATGAGCACCGAGCACAGGTCCCGTCTCGTGGTCACCGACCAGGCCCGACGCCGGTACGGCACGGCCGTGTGGGTCGGCATCATCACCGGCTGCATCGGTGCGATCGTCAAGTTCGGCTGGGAGGTGCCGTTCCCGCCTCGCACGCCCGAGCGGAACGAGACCAACCCGCCGCAGGCGTTCGCCGAGCTGTTCGGCACCCCGTCGGACCTCACGCACGCGGTCTACTACTTCAACGAGAACGCCTTGCCGTGGTTCAGCTTCCTGCTCCACTTCGCGTTCTCGATCCTCTTCGCGGTGATCTACTGTGTCGTCGCCGAGAAGTGGCCGCGGATCAAGCTCTGGCAGGGCGTCGCGTACGGCCTGGTCGTCTGGATCGCCTGGCACTGGGTGGTCATGCCCGCGGTCGGCATCATCCCGGCGCTGTGGGACCAGCCGATCGAGGAGCACCTCTCCGAGCTGGCCGGGCACGCCGCGTGGATGTGGGTCATCGAGCTCACCCGCCGGGATCTGCGCAACCGGATCACGCACGAGCCGGACGCCGAGGTTCCCCTCACGTCCCCGTTCCGCTGAGTCGACGCCCCACCACCCCGGCCGCGCGCTCCCCCGCCGCCGAGGTCGCACGTTCTCGCCTGAGTCCCGCCGGAAGAACCGGCGACCGCTGACGGAAAACGTGCGACCTCGGCGGGTG
>NZ_VDFS01000043.1:36433-69387 GCF_006151955.1 Georgenia sp. 311
GACTAGCGCACGGTGGTCGCCGTCGCCGTCGCCGTCGCCGTCGCCGTCGTCGTCACGCCGACCTTCGCCATGTGGCGGGCGGCGCGCATCCCGAAGACGGCGGCCGGGCCGATGGTCGAGCCGGGCCCGGGGTACGTGCGCCCCATGACCGAGGCGGAGTTGTTGCCCGCTGAGTAGAGGCCCTCGATGACCGAGCCGTCCTCGCGCAGCGCCCGCGCGTCGGCGTCGGTCACCACACCACCCTTGGTGCCGAGGTCCCCGACGACGAGCTTGAAGGCCGTGAAGGGGCCCTTCTCGATGGGGCCGAGGTTGGGGTTGGGGCGTACGGTCGGGTCGCTGTAGTAGCGGTCGTAGGCCGAGTTGCCGCGGCCGAAGTCGCCGTCGACGCCGGAGCGCGCGAAGCCGTTGAAACGCACGATCGTCTCGGCGAAGCGGGCCTTGTCGACGCCGAGCTTCTCGGCGAGCTCCTCGAGGGTGTCGGCCTTGACCATGATCCCGGCCTCCTGCATCTTCTTGTTCGCCCGCGGGTCCAAGGCGTAGGTGCGCAGGTAGCGGCGGGCGTGCCGGACGTCGGTGACCATCCAGTACGGGCCGTCCTTGTCGTGCTCGAGCATGTGGTGCCCGAGGTCGACGTAGGACTCGGACTCGTTGGCGATCCGTTCGCCGGTGGAGTCGACGATGATCGAGTAGGGCATGGACCGCTCGCCCACGATGAAGGACGGCGACCCGCCGGGCAGTGCCTCGATCGAGGCTCCCCACCAGGCGTCGTCCATGAGCTCGAGCGCCGCTCCGTGGCGTGCGGCGATGTCGATCGCGCCGCCGAGGTTGCCGCGGGCGCCGGAGGGGGCGCCGTCGATGCCGTGGTACTTGCGGCGCCACTCGACGTTGTGGTCGAAGCCGCCGGCGGCGAGCATGACGCCGTGCGTCGCGCGGATCGTCAGCGCCTTGCCGTCGCGCGTCGTCCGGACACCGACGACGCGGTCGTCCTCGATGACGAGGTCCTCGAGCGGGGCGCTCAGCCACAGGTCCGCGCCGAGCTTCTGGACGACGACGTCGAGGAACGCGGCCGTCCAGCCGGAGCCGATCCCGGCGAGCTTCTTGCCCGTGACGATGCCGCCGAGGGCGCGGAAGACGAACTGGGCGCCGCGGACGAAACCGCCCGGGGTGGACCAGGCACGGCCGAGCAGCCACACGTCGTCGGTCTTGGCGGGCAGCGGGATCGGCGACTGGTTGGTCTTCCACCAGTCCCCGATGCGCTTGACGTCGAAGGGCTTGACCTCGAGGCCGCGGCCGATCTTGCCGCCGGGCAGCTCGGGGTAGTAGTCGGCGTAGTCGGGCGCGCGGACGAGCTCGATGCCGTACTTCGTCGCCGTGTCGACGAAGTCCGCGACGCCGTCGACGAAGGCCTCCTTGCGCTCGCGGCTCGTCGCGCGGCCCTCGTCGCCGATCGTCGCCTCGAGGTACTCCAGCGCCTCCTCGCGTGAGTCCCCTGCACGGTCGCGGCGCATGAGCGGGTTGTTGGGCAGCCACATGCCTCCGCCGGACATCGCGGTGTTGCCGCCCCACGCGCCCGTGCTCTCGAGGATGAGGACGCGCAGGCCCTTGTCGGCCGCTCCCAGCGCCGTCACCATGCCCGCGGCACCGCTGCCGACGACGACGACGTCGTAGGTCTGGTCAAATTCGGTCATCTCTGCTCCCTCCAGTGGGACAGATACCGGACAGAGTTGTCCGGTTCCTATGATCATGAGCATGACGCTCGCCGCCCGCGGAGGCAACAGAGGTCCTGCGGCGGCCGCCGACAACCGGCGCGCGCTGCTCAGGGCGGCACGCGAACTCTTCGCCGACAAGGGGTACAACGTCCCCCTGAGCGCCATCGCCCGTGAGGCCGGCGTGGGGCAGGGCGTGCTCTACCGCCACTTCCCGAGCCGCCTGGACCTCGCGTTCGCCGTCTTCGAGGAGAACTTCGCCGAGCTCACGGCGCTCGCCGAGGACGAGGCGCCCGACGCCTTCGAACGGGTCGTCGCGCGGATGGTCGAGCTCATGGTCGAGTCGGTGGGGTTCGTCGAGCTCGTCGTCGGCGCGCGCGGCGTCGTCACGGACTACCAGGGCGACCGCCAGCTGGCCGAGATCCTCACCGGGCCCCTCGAGCGCGCCCGGGCCGCCGGCCTGACAGCCCCCGACATCGGGGTCGAGGCCGTCGCCCTCGCCCTGCGGATGATCTACGGCGTGGCGACCACCGCCCGCGATGACGACCAGCGCCGCGCCGACGTCGCCGCCGCCCTGTCCCTCGTCACCACCCGCTGGCGCCCCTAGCGCACGCCCGCCGCCCTCGCCCTCCAGGTCGCTCCCGCCGCTCGCCCGGCCTTCGCCCGCCGCCGAGTTCGCACGTTCTCCTCCGAGTCCCGCTGAACGAACCGGCGACCACTGACGGGAAGGTGCGACCTCGGCGGGTGGGTGAGGGTGGGGCCGGGGAACGTGGCTGCGTCAGGCGGTGGCGAGGAGCTTGCGGATGCGCTTCTCGCTCACCTTGACCGGGGTGCCGAGCTGCTGGGCGAAGAAGCTCACGCGCAGCTCCTCGATCAGCCAGCGCACCTCCTCCAGGATCGCCTGCCGGGCCGCGTCGGCGGTGGCGTGGCGCGCGGCCGACGCCGCGGCCTCGTACTCCTCCTCCAGCTCGCCCACGCGCCAGGCCAGGTTGGCGTCCTGGTGGACGTTGTCCTGGGCGCGCTGCACGCGCCGCTGCGCCGCGCGCAGGTAGCGCGGCAGGTGGGCCAGCCGGTCGGCCGGGGTGCGCGAGACGAAGCCGTCGTAGACCAGCCGTGAGGCCTGGTCCTTGACGTCGGTGAGCGTGTTGAGGAGGAACATCGACGTCGCGTCCTTGACCGTCGCCTCGAGCTCACGGTGCGCGTCGAGCACCGCCACCACCTGCCCGACGATCCGGTACACCCGGTCCTCCAGCCCGGCGCGGACGGCGTCGCGCAGCTCGGCGTAGCGGGCGGCGTCCATCGGCTCGCGACCGCCGTGGGCCGCGACCCACTCGTCGGCCAGCGCCGTGACGGCGGCGAGCTGGACGTCGGCGACGAGCGACCCGGTGTCCCGGTACGGGCTTGCGGCGAGGGTGAGCGCCTCGCGGCCCGTCCACCGCGTCGTCACACGCGAGGTGGACAGCGCCGTCTCGGTGAGCAGCAGCCGCCGGACGCCGCGACGGTGGTCGCGCGCCTGCTCGCCGGAGTCGGCGAGGACGAGGAGGTCCACCCGCGGCGGCTTCCCGCGCTCGGCGCGCACCTCGACGAGCGCCGGGTACCCGCGCACGAGCAGGCCGTGCGGCCCGGTCGACTCGACCTGCGCGGGGATGGTCCCGACGGCCGGCCACGTGCTGAGCCCGTGCTCCTCGGTGATCCCCGCCGCCACCGGCCGCGCGGCCCCGGCGGCGGCGCCCTCGACCACCGTCTCGCCGCCGGTCGGCGCCGGACCGCCCGCAGGCAGCCGCCCGCCGCCGGACTGCTCGCGGGCCTCCTCCAGCGCGAGGGCGACCGCGCCCTTGACGGCGCTGCGCACCGCGGCCTGGGTCTGTGCCGCGAGCCGCCGCTGGAGCATCGGCAGCGACGTGCTCTCCCCGAGCACGGTGCCCTTGTCGTCCAGGACGCGGAACGTCATCCGCAGGTGGGAGGGCAGCTTCTCCTCGTCCCACGCGTCGTCGGGGATCTCGACGCCGCGCGCCATGGCGACGGCGGCGGAGAAGGCCTCGCGGAAGGACGGCGCCCCGAACGGCGCCGGCGCGACGTCCGACCACTGCGGCAGCAGCTTGAGCACCTCCCGGGCGACGTCGGGAGCCGGGACGAGCTGGACGCGCACCTTCTTCGGCAGCGAGCGGATCGTCGCGACGGCGAGGTCGGGCAGCAGGCCGGGGACCAGCCAGTCGAACCCGTCGGCGCGCAGCCTCCCGAGGACGGCGACCGGGACGTGGACGGTGACGCCGTCGGCGGCCGTGCCGGGCTCGAACTGGTAGGTGAGCGGCAGGGTGAGGTCGCCCTGCCTCCACGTGTCCGGGAAGTCGCCGGAGGAGACGTCCGGCTCCCCGCCGAAGAGGAGCTCGCGGGTGAAGTCGAGCAGCTCCGGCTCCTCGTGGCGGCGCTTCTTCCACCACGAGTCGAAGTGCCGGGCACTGACGACGGACTCGGGCAGGCGCTCGTCGTAGAAGTCGTAGATGCCGTTCTCGTCGATGACGAGGTCCCGGCGTCGGGTGCGGTTCTCCAGCTCCTCGGCCTCGGCGAGGAGCTCCTTGTTGCGCGCCCAGAACTTGTGGTGGGTGCGCCACTCGCCCTCGACGAGCGCGTGGCGGATGAACAGCTCGCGGGCCAGGGCGCGCGCCGCGTCGGTCCCCACGCGGGAGAGGGGCACCGTGCGGTCCGCGACGAGCGTCATCCCGTAGAGGAGCACCTTCTCGTGGACCATCGCCGCGCCCTGCCGGGCGGACCAGTAGGGCTCGGAGTAGACCTTCTTCACGAGGTGCGCCGCGGCCGGCTCCACCCACGACGGCTTGATGTGCGCGACCGTCCGGGCGAAGAGGCGGGAGGTCTCGACGAGCTCGGCGGCCATCACCCAGTCGTAGGTCTTCTTCGCCAGGCCGGACCCGGGCCACACGACGAACCGGGTGCCCCGGGCGCCGGCGTACTCGCGGCGTCGCTCGTCGTAGCTGCCGAGGTTGGACAGCAGCCCGACGAGCAGGGACTGGTGGATCGCGTCGGCGCTCGCGGCGTCCGCGGAGCGGCCCGCGGTGACGGCGGCGGCGGCCGGGTCCTCGCCCACCTCGTCCGCGTGCGGCAGGGCGATCGGGTGCATGGACAGCCCGAGCGGCTTGGCGAGCTGACGCAGCTGGGCGACGACGTCCTGCCACTCCCGCACCCGCAGGTAGTTGAGGAACTCCGCCCGGCACATCCGGCGGAACGCCGAGCCGGACAGGTCGCGCTGCTGGATCCGCAGGTAGCGCCAGAGGTTGAGGTAGGCGAGGAAGTCGGACGTGGGGTCGGTGAACCGGCGGTGCTTGGCGTCGGCGGCCTGCTGGTGCTCGGCGGGCCGCTCGCGCACGTCCTGCACCGACAGGGCGGCGACGATGACCATGACCTCCGCGGCGCAGCCGTTCGTCTGTGCCTCGAGGAGCATCCGGCCCAGCCGCGGGTCGATCGGCAGCCGGGCGAGCTGACGGCCGACCGGGGTGAGCCGGGGACCGCCGGCGTCGTCCGGGTCGAGCGCGCCGATCTCGACGAGGAGCTGGACGCCGTCGCGCACGGACCGCGTGTCGGGCTGGTCGACGAACGGGAAGCCCTCGACGTCGCCGAGCCCGAGCGCCGCCATCTGGAGGATGACCGCGGCGAGGGAGGTGCGCAGGATCTCGGGCTCGGTGTACTCCGGTCGCGAGTCGTAGTCGGCGCGGGAGTACAGCCGGATCGCGATGCCGTCGGCCACGCGGCCGCAGCGTCCGGCGCGCTGGTTCGCGCTCGCCTGGGAGACCGGCTCGATCGGCAGCCGCTGGACCTTCGTGCGGTTGGAGTAGCGCGAGATCCGGGCGGTGCCCGGGTCGACGACGTAGCGGATGCCGGGCACGGTCAGCGAGGTCTCGGCCACGTTCGTCGCGAGGACCACGCGGCGGAGCTGGTGCGGCTCGAACACCCGGTGCTGCTCGGCGGCGGAGAGCCGCGCGTACAGCGGGACGACCTCGACGACGCCGGGCCGTCCGGGCGCGGCCCGGCCGGCGTACCGCGGGCCGAGGTGCTCGGCGAGGGCGACCTCGGTGTCCCGGATCTCCCGCTCGCCGGAGAGGAAGACGAGGATGTCGCCCGGGCCCTCGGTCATGAGCTCGTCGACCGCGCGGCAGATCGCCGTCGGCTGGTCGAGCTCCTCCTCGGGGGCGGGGGAGTCGTCCTCGGTGTCGGGGACGAGCGGCCGGTAGCGGACCTCGACCGGGTAGGTCCGCCCGGAGACCTCGACGACGGGCGCCGGGACGCGCTCGCCGTCCTCGCCGTCGCGGCCGAAGTGGGCGGCGAAGCGGGCGGAGTCGATGGTCGCGGAGGTGATGACGACCTTGAGGTCGGGACGCTGCGGGAGCAGCCGGGCGAGGTAGCCGAGGATGAAGTCGATGTTGAGGGACCGCTCGTGGGCCTCGTCGACGATGATCGTGTCGTAGCGACGCAGCAGCGGGTCGCGCTGGATCTCGGCGAGGAGGATGCCGTCGGTCATGAGCTTGACGAGCGTCGTCGGGCCGACCTCGTCGGTGAAGCGCACCTGGTAGCCGACGGCGCCGCCGAGCGGGACGCCGAGCTCCTCGGCGATGCGCTCGGCCACGGTGCGGGCGGCGATCCGGCGCGGCTGGGTGTGCCCGATGGTGCCCTCGACCCCGCGGCCGAGCTCGAGGCAGATCTTGGGCAGCTGGGTCGTCTTCCCCGAGCCGGTCTCACCGGCGACGATGACGACCTGGTGGTCGCGGATGGCCGCGGCGATCTCCTCGCGGCGTGCCGAGACCGGCAGCTGCTCCGGGTAGGTGATGTGCGGGACGGCGGCGCGTCGGGCGGCCAGCTGCTCGGGCGAGTAGCCGCGGTGCCCGGCCGGACGTCCGGACCGGCCGGAGCGGCCCTGGCCAGACCCGCGCCGACGCTTGCCGCGGCGGCCCTCGCCGCGCTGCACGGCCGCGGCGCGCTCCCCGGCGGACGCGTTGTCTGCGTGCTCCGCGCCCGGCTCCGTGCTCACGGTCGACCATTCTCGCCGATCGGGCGGGCCCGGTCATCCGGGTTTCCTCCCGATGAACGGTCCCGTCCGGGCGAGGAGGAGTGCGGGAGTTGTGCGCGCCGGGTGAGGGGGGTGGGAGGACGGCGCCCCGGGAGTGCCTGCCGGGTGACAATGGCGCGGTGTTCAAGCTCCTCGGCTGGGTGGTGACCCTCGCCCTCGTCGCCGCCGCCGCGCTCACGCTCGACCCGGCGCGCCTCGGGCTGTCCACCCGGCTCCCGGTCACCCAGGCGATCGCCATGCGTCCCTACCTCGTGGCCGGTTTCGTGGTGCTCGGCGGCGTCCTGCTGCTCGGTGTCCTGCTCGCCGCGCTCCGCGGACGACGGCGGCCGCGGGGTGCCGTCCTCGCACTTGCGTTCCTCGCGGTCGGGCTCGGGCACGGGCTCGTCCTGTGGGACCGGGGCCTGACGGACGACCCGCTCCCCGAGGCGCCCGCCGGTGCCGTCACCGTGTTCACCCTCAACACCCTCGGGGGCGGCGCGACGCCCCAGCAGGTGGCCGCGGCCGCGCTGGGGACGGGCGCGGACGTGCTCGCCCTGCCGGAGACCTCCGCGGCCAGCGCGCGACTCGTCGCCGAGGAACTGACGGCGAGCACGGGGACGCCGTTCCAGGTGTTCGCCCGGCAGACCGGGAAGTGGGAGTCGAGCTCGACCGCGCTCCTCGTGAGCGCTGACCTCGGGGAGTACGCGGAGGCCGACCCGCCGGCGACGTCGCACGGCGCGGTGCGTGCCGAGCCGGTCGACGGCGAAGGCCCCACGTTCCTCGCCGTCCACCCCATCAGCCCGCACGCGCCCGGCCGGGCGATGGAGCGGTGGCGGGCCGACCTGCACGCCGTGACCGAGGCGTGCCGCAGCGAGTCCGACGTCATCGTCGCCGGGGACTTCAACGCGACGCTCGACCACGAGCCCATGCGGGACATCGGCACCTGCGTCGACGCGTCGACCGAGGGTGGTGTCGGCGGGCTCGCGACGTGGCCGGCGCACCTGCCCCGGCTCGTCGGCGCCCCCATCGACCACATCCTGCTCGACGGCGACCGGTACGTCGTCGACGCCGCCGCCGTGCTCGACGTCGGTGACAGCGACCACCGCGCCGTCGTCGCGCAGCTCTCCCCGAGGTAGCCGCACCCTCGCGCACAACTCCGCTGTCGCGCGCAACTCGGCTGTCGCGAGCAACTCCGCTGTCGCGCGCAACTCGGCTGTCGGCGGGGGAAAGGTTGAGGACCTCCTCGCGAGAGCCGACTTCTGCGCGAGAGCGGAGTTCTGTACGACGGGCGGCCCCGTCTCACCGCGCCCGCCCGGGCCCTCCTGTGGTCTCGCATCCCGGATGGTCTTTGCCCAGGTCACGACGGCACCAGCACGATCGCACCACCATCCAGAGCGGTCGAGAGTCCTGGCTCGTCGACGCCGCAGCAACCCCCCGGTCCACGGGTGCGGGTGCTTCCGCCAGGTCCGATGGGAGAGTCTCCTTGAGCACCGCTAGCCTGCTGACCGTGCCGCGTGGCCGACCGACCGTGTCCTTCGAGCTCTACCCGCCGCGCACGCCGGCCGCTGCGGCCGCCGCGTGGGAGACCGTCGAGCGCCTGGCTGCAGCCGCGCCGGACTTCTTCTCCGTCACCTACGGTGCGTCCGGCTCTGCACGGGACGCCTCCCGGCAGCTCGTGCAGCGGATCCTCGCCGAGACCTCGGTGACCCCGATCGCCCACCTCACCTGCGTCGACAGCACCCGGGAGGAGCTCCGGCAGCTCGTGCGCGAGATCGTCGACGACGGCGTGCGCGACTTCCTCGCGCTGCGTGGCGACCCGCCCGACGGGCGCCCCGCCACCCGCCCGGGCGGCCTCAGCCGGTCGAGCCAGCTCGTCGCGCTCATCCGCGACGTCGAGCGGGAGCGCCTGGGCGGCCGCGGGCTGAGCATCGCCGTCGCCGCCTACCCGGCGGGCACGTCCCACACCCGCGCCCAGGACGTCGCCGCGCTCCTGGAGAAGCAGGAGGCCGGCGCGGACTACGCGATCACCCAGGTGTTCTACGACCCGGCCGCCTACGCCGACCTCGTCGCCGAGGCGCGGGCCGCCGGGGTCCACCTGCCCGTCGTCGCCGGGATCATCCCGCTGACCGAGCCGCGCCGGCTCACCCGGCTCGCGGCCCTCACCGGGGTGCCCGTGCCGGACGACGTCCTGGACCTCCTCGCCGCGGCCCCCGACGACGAGGAGCGCCACCGCGTCGGCGTCGCCGCGACCGTGCGGCTCGCCGAGGGCGTCATCGCCGCTGGCGCACCTGGTCTGCACGTGTTCACCTTCAATCAGTACCGGCCCGCGCTCGACGTCGTCGAGCGACTTCGCCGACCACTCGCCCACACCCGACCGATCACGAGGACGACCCGATGACCGACCGCACCGCGCCCCAGCTGCCCGCCGCCACGATCCTCGGGTACCCGAGGATCGGGCCGCGCCGCGAGCTCAAGCGCGTCGTCGAGGCCTTCTGGGCGGGGCACAGCGAGCTCGACGACCTCGAGGCGCAGGCCGCCGAGCAGCGCCGCTCCCAGCGGACCCGGCTCGTCGACCTCGGCCTGGCGCCGGACGACGCGTCCATCCCGAGCGACTTCTCCTACTACGACCAGGTGCTCGACGCCGCCGTCACGCTCGGTGCGGTCCCGCCGCGCTTCGCCCACCTCCTCGACGAGGACGGCGCCCTCGACCTGCCCGGCTACTTCACCCTGGCCCGGGGCGAGGGCGACGTCGCGCCGCTGGAGATGACGAAGTGGTTCGACACGAACTACCACTACCTCGTGCCGGAGATCGGCCCGCGCACCGAGTTCCGCCTCGCCGACGACCGCGTCCTGCGGCTCTTCCTCGAGGGCGCCACGGAGGGCGTGACCACGCGCCCCGTCGTCGTCGGGCCGGTGACGTTCCTCCTGCTGAGCAAGGCGGTGGGGGAGCAGCACGGTGAGGGCGCCGCTCCCGCGACCGCGCCGCCCGCGGGCTTCACCCCGCTCGACCGGCTCGAGGACCTCCTGCCCGTCTATGTCGAGCTGCTGCGCTCGCTCGGCAGGGCCGGGGCGCCGTGGGTGCAGCTCGACGAGCCCGCGCTCGCCGTGGACTGGGATGTCCCGCGCGAGCGGGTGCTCGCCGCCGCCGAGCGCGCCTACGCCGTGCTCGCCACCGAGACGACCCGCCCCGAGCGGCCCGCGCTGTTCGTCCCGGTCCCCTACGGCTCCGCGGAGGACGCCCTGCCGGTGCTCGCCCGGGCCGGCGTCGAGGCCGTCGGCCTCGACCTCGTCCGGGGCGCCGCGCCCTCGCCCGAGGTGCTCGCGCAGCTCGGGGACGCTGTCGTCGTCGCCGGGGCGGTCGACGGGCGCAACGTCTGGCGCACCGACCTCGACGCCGCGCTCGCCCGTCTCCGGGAGCTCGAGGCGGGGCTGCCCGACGGCGCGGCGCGCGACGGACGGCTGTGCGTCACGACGTCGACCTCCCTGCAGCACGTCCCCTACGACGTCGGGGCGGAGCGCGCGCTGGACCCCCAGCTGCGCAGCTGGCTCGCCTTCGCCGACCAGAAGGTCGAGGAGGTGCTTGCCCTGGCGACCGCCCTCACCGGCGGCCCCGGCGCCGCGAGCGAGGCGTTCCGCACGGCCGCCGACCGCCGCCGCTCCCGCTTCGAGCACCCCGGTGTGCGTCGGGAGGACGTCCGCCGGCGCGTGGCCGCGATCGGTGAGGAGGACGTGACCCGGGCGGACTTCGCCGAGCGGGCCGCCGCGCAGGCCGAGGTGCTCGACCTCCCGCCGCTGCCGACGACGACGATCGGCTCCTTCCCCCAGACCTCCGAGATCCGCAGCGCCCGCGCCCGTCACCGCGCCGGCGACCTCTCGGAGGAGGAGTACACCGCGGCGATGCGCGCGGAGATCGAGCGGGTGGTGCGGCTGCAGGAGGAGCTCGGCCTGGACGTGCTCGTCCACGGCGAGCCCGAGCGCAACGACATGGTCCAGTACTTCGCCGAGCAGCTCGAGGGGTTCGCGGCCACCGAGCACGGGTGGGTGCAGTCCTACGGGACGCGGTGCACCCGGCCCTCCATCCTCTGGGGCGACGTCGCGCGTCCCGCGCCCATCACCGTCGAGTGGACCCGGTACGCCGCCTCGCTCACCGACAAGCCTGTCAAGGGCATGCTCACCGGACCGGTGACGATCCTCGCCTGGTCCTTCGTCCGCGACGACCAGCCGCCGGCGGACACCGCCGCCCAGGTGGCGCTCGCGCTGCGGGAGGAGGTGGCCGACCTCGAGGCCGCCGGCATCGGCATCATCCAGGTCGACGAGCCCGCCCTGCGCGAGCTGCTGCCCCTGCGCGCGGAGCACCGGCCCGCCTACCTCGACTGGTCGGTGCGCGCGTTCCGCATCGCCACCGCCGTCGCCGGCCTGCGCACCCAGGTCCACACCCACCTGTGCTACTCGGAGTTCGGGGACGTCATCGACGCGATCGACGCGCTCGACGCCGACGTCACGAGCATCGAGGCCGCCCGCTCCCGGATGGAGGTGCTGCCCGAGCTGCACGCCGCGGGGTTCGCCCGCGGCGTCGGGCCCGGTGTCTACGACATCCACTCCCCGCGGGTGCCGAGCGAGGACGAGGTCGCCGAGCTCGTCGGGCTCGCGGCCGAGTCGGTCCACCCGCGGCTGCTGTGGGTCAACCCCGACTGCGGCCTCAAGACGCGGCGTTACGAGGAGGTCGAGCCCGCGCTGCGCCGCCTCGTCGCGGCGGCGGGGCGCGTGCGGGCGCGGCTCTAGGCCGGCGCCCCTTCCAGGCGCTCGGTGGTGATCTGGAACCCGGCGCGCACGAGCCGGTCGGCAAGGACCGGGCCGAGGGCCGTGGCGGGGGTGAGCACGCCGCCGCCGTCGGGCAGCCGGCTCTCGTCGGTGGCGAGCGCGAGAGCCGACTCCCCGAGCATGACGGCGGTCGCCGCGTACCCCGGGTCGCCCTGGGCGGCGAAGACAGTGCGGTAGCGGGCGCCGGTGGTCGTGCGGGCGAGGGTCTCGACGCGGAAGTGGCCCGACAGGCGCGTCTCCTCGTCGGGTCCCTCACCGGGAGCGGGCAGCAGCCGGTCGGCCAGCCAGCGGGTGGGCGGCAGGGTCATCGCGGCGGCCGCCGCCCCCGTGCCCAGGGCGAGGGCGCGCGCCCGCCGCTCCCCGCGCGGGCCGGGCCCGAGGTCGATGACCTCGCGGTAGCGCAGGTCGCGCCCGTAGGCCCAGCCGGCGAGCGCGTTGCTGCGGTGGACCACCCGGGTGTTGAACGCCGCCATCGGGAAGGGCGCCACCCAGGTCCCGGTGAGCAGGTCGCGGAAGGCCCGCGCGGGCACGTGCTGGTCGACGGCGGGTGGGGCGACGCCGTCGGGCAGCAGCGCGTAGGGGTCGGCGAGGACGCGCCGGGCCTCCGGGTCCCGGGCGGCGTCCGCCTGGACCCGCATCGAGTCGATCGTCCCCCCGCTCACGCCGCCCGCGATCTCGCGCACGGCGAGCGTGACCTCGCGCAGCCCGCCCGCGGCGTCGGCCCGGGCGTGGAGCGCGGTGAGGAGGACGGACAGGTCCGAGGGCACCGAGTCGAACCCGCACGAGTGGACGATGCGCGCCCCGGTGCCGCGCGCGGTCTCGTGGAAGCGGTGGGCGCTCTCGCGCAGGAAGAGCACCTCCCCGGCGAGGTCGGCGTAGTGCGTGCCCGCCTCCGCGCACGCCCGCACGAGCGGCAGGCCGTGGCGCGTGTAGGGCCCGACGGTCGTCGCGACGACGCGCGTGGAGGCGGCGAGGTCCGCCAGCGCGGCGTCGTCCTCGGCGTCGGCGGTGAGGACCTGCCAGTCGGCCGCGTGCTCACCCAGCCCGGCACGCACCGCCTCGAGCCGCTCGCGGGAGCGCCCGGCGAGGGCGACTCGCCGGCCGGGGGCGTGCCGCGCGAGGTACTCGGCGACGAGACGGCCGACGAAGCCGCTCGCGCCGTAGACGACGACGTCCAGCGGGCGGTCCTTCCGGTGCTCGCTCATGCACCCGAGGCTAGGTGGACAGCGCCGAGCGCGCACGGTCGTGCGCCGCCGGGTTCAGGAGTAGACCATCCCCAGCGCCGTCTGGACCTCGGCGAGCGTGGCCGCGGCGACCTCGTTCGCGCGGGCGTTGCCCTCGGCGAGCACCTGGCGCAGGTAGCCCGGCTCGGCGAGGAGCTCGGCGCGGCGGGCACGGATCGGGGCGAAGTGCTCGTTGACCGCCTCGGTCACCGCCTTCTTCAGCGCGCCGCCACCGCCGTCGCCGATCTCGGCAGCGACCTCGTGCGGGTCGCGCCCGCTGGCGAGCGCGGCGAGCAGGACGAGGTTGGAGACCTCGGGGCGCCCGGCGGGGTCGTAGGTGATGTGCCGGTCGGAGTCGGTGACCGCCTTCTTCAGCCGCTTGGCGGTGGTGTCGGCGTCCATCCCGATCTCGATGGTGTTGCCCTTCGACTTGCTCATCTTCTGCCCGTCCGTGCCGAGCAGGAGCGTCGCAGCGGACAGGAGGGCCTCGGGGGCGGGGAAGACGGGGCGGTCGGGCTGCACGCGCCCGTAGCGCTCGTCGAAGCGGCGGGCGATGACGCGGGCCTGCTCGAGGTGCGGGAGCTGGTCCTTGCCGACCGGCACGAGGTTGGCCTTGCAGAAGAGGATGTCGGCGGCCTGGTGGACCGGGTAGGTGAGCAGCAGCCCGGACATCGGACGCCCGCCGCTCGCCTCGTACTCCGCCTTGACGGTCGGGTTGCGGCGCAGCTCGGCGTCGGTGACGAGGGAGAGGAACGGCAGCATGAGCTGGTTGAGCGCCGGCACCGCGGAGTGGGAGAAGACCGTCGAGCGCTCCGGGTCGATCCCGATCGCGAGGTAGTCCGCGACGAGCGAGAGCACCCGCTCCTCGATCTCCCCGACGGCGTCGCGGTCGGTGATGACCTGGTAGTCGGCGATGAGCACCCAGGTCTCCACGCCACGGTTCTGCAGCGCCACCCGGTTGGCCAGGGTCCCGAAGTAGTGGCCGAGGTGGAGGTGGCCGGTGGGCCGGTCCCCGGTGAGGACGCGGAACTGCGAGGGGTCCGCGTCGATCTCCGCCTCGATCTGCTGGGAGCGGCGGGTCGTGCGCTCGAGAGAGGCGTCGGAGGTGGACTCGGCCAGCGCGTCTGCGGCGGCGGCGTCGGCGGTCTGCTCGGTACTCACCCCGCGATCCTAGTCATTCCCCCCGTTCCCGGGCGGTCGTGCCCGTGCGCGGTGGCCCAGGTCACCGTAGGGTGATGCCCCTCATCACATACGGAGGTGGACGTTTCATGGGCAAGCTCTCGTTCTTCGTCGGAGCCGGGGTCGGTTACCTGCTCGGTGCTCGCGCAGGTCGGCAGCAGTTCGAGAAGATCAAGTCCGCGAGCCAGCAGGTGTGGGAGAACCCCCGCGTGCAGTCGGGCGTGCACAAGGTCGAGGAGAAGGTGGGCCAGGTCGCCCGCGACCAGGCCTCCGCCGTCACCGACAAGGTGACCGGCACGGTGAAGAGCCGGATCAACGGCACGAACGGCTCGACGAGCTCCTCGTCCGCCCCGTCCGCAGGCTCCGGTGGCGGCTCCCAGATGCCCCCCACGCCTCCTCAGCCCGAGATCTGAGCGCGATCCGCACCGCCCTCGTCGGCTTCGGCCACGCAGGGCAGGTCTTCCACGGCCCGCTCCTCGCCGACGACGCGCGGTACCGGCTCGAGGTGATCGTCACCTCGGACGCCGGTCGCGCGGCCGCGGCGGCCCGCCTGCACCCGCAGGCGCGGGTGGTCCCCGACCTCGCGGCGGCGCTCGCGACCGGGCCGGACCTCGTCGTCGTCGCCTCGCCGCCGGCCACCCACGTGGCGGCGGCGACGGCGGCGCTCGAGGCGGGCTGCGCCGTCGTCCTCGACAAGCCGATGTGCCCCGACCCCGCCGAGGGGCGCGCGCTCGTCGAGCGGGCCGAGGCGCTCGGGCGTCCGCTCACGGTCTTCCACAACCGCCGGTGGGACAGCGAGCTGCTCACCGTTCAGCGGCTGCTCGCGGAGGGGGCGCTGGGGGAGGTGTGGCGCTTCGAGTCCCGGCTCGAGCGCTGGAAGACGGCCGAGACCAAGCCGTGGAAGGCCGCGGCGACGTGGCGTGAGGGAGGCGGTGTGCTCTTCGACCTCGGCTCCCACCTCATCGACCAGGCGCTCGTCCTCTTCGGGCCGGTCGACGAGGTGCACGCCGAGCTCTCGGCCCACCGCGGCGGCGCGGACGACGACGCCTTCGTCTCGCTGCGTCACCGCTCCGGGGTGCGCTCGCACCTGACGATGAGCACGACGGCGACACTGACCGGGGACCGGATGCGCGTCCTCGGCTCGCGCGCCGCGTTCGTCAAGACGGCGCCGGACGTCCAGGAGGCCCAGCTGGCGGCCGGGCTCGCGCCGTCGGCGGCCGACTACGGGCAGGAGCCGCCGGCGCTGCTCGGCACGGGCGACGGCACCGAGCCGGTGGCGTGCGAGCCGGGCCGCTACCCGCGGTTCTACGACCTGCTCGCGACGGCGCTCCTCGAGGGAGGGCCGCTGCCCGTCGACCCGCGCGAGGCGCTCGCCGTCGTCGAGCTCGTCGCCCGCATCCACCGAGTGAGGGTGCCCGAAACGTCCGTCGCCGGGTAGGCGTTCCTCGTTTCCCCATGTCGGGGAAGCCTGTTTGGCTATGGGGGTGAACGACCGCCCCGCGCCCACGCGCGCCCAGATCCGCCGATGGCGCCGCTACCTCGCCGACGAGCGCGCCGAGGCAGCCGTCTACCGCGACCTCGCCAGCCGCCGGACGGGGGAGGAGCGGGCGATCCTGCTCGAGCTCGCCGAGGCCGAGGGGCGCCACGAGGAGCACTGGCGGACGCTGCTCGGGGAACACGTCGGCTACCCCCGGCGCGGCGCGCTGCGCACCCGGGTGCTCGGCTGGCTCGCCCGCCGCTTCGGTGGTGTGTTCGTCCTCGCGCTCGCCCAGCGCGCCGAGGCGCGCTCCTCCTACGCCGCCGACGAGGACGCCACCTCGGCGATGGCGGCCGACGAGCAGATCCACGGCGAGGTCGTCCGCTCCCTCGCCACCCGCGGCCGCAGCCGCATGTCCGGCATGTTCCGCGCCGGGGTGTTCGGCGCGAACGACGGCCTCGTGTCCAACCTCGCGCTCGTCCTCGGCATCGGGGCGACCGGCGTCTCCGGCCAGACCGTGCTCTTCACCGGCATCGCCGGCCTGCTCGCCGGGGCGTTGTCGATGGGCGCCGGTGAGTACGTGTCCGTGCGCTCGCAGCGCGAGCTGCTCGAGGCCTCCCGGCCCGACCCGTCCACCGCGGAGGCGATCCCGCACCTCGACGTCGACGCCAACGAGCTCGCCCTCGTCTACCGCGCCCGCGGGATGAACGCCGAGGAGGCGCAGGCCCACGCGCGGGAGGTGCTCTCCGCACCGGCCCTGCGGCACGCGGAGCATCCGGAGTCGGAGTTCGAGGAGATCGGCACCGGCCTGTCGGCTGCCGTCTCCAGCTTCTTCTTCTTCGCCTCCGGTGCCCTGCTGCCCGTTCTGCCGTGGGTGTTCGGGCTCTCCGGGACGACGGCGGTGCTCGTCGCCGCCGCCGTCGTCGGGCTCGCGCTGCTGCTCACCGGCGCTGTGGTCGGCGTGCTGTCCGGCGCGCCCCCGCTCAGGCGGGCACTGCGCCAGCTGGCCATCGGCTACGGGGCTGCCGCGGTCACCTACGTCCTCGGGCTCGCCTTCGGGACGACGGTGGCCTGAGCCGCCATCACGCCCGTTTCGTCCTTCTTTCGCAGGAGAGCGCGCGCCCCGCTTTCGCAGGATGCTCCGCGCGCTGGCGCGGGACTAGCGTGGTTGGTTGCCAGAGAAAGCGCTTACCAACGAAGGAGCGTGACGATGACGTCGCAGCGGCAACCCATCAGGCGTAGGGCGGTGACGGCGGCGGCCACAGGCATCGCGATGTGCGCGACGCTGCTGACGGCCCCGGCCGGTGCACAGACCGAGGAGCCCGGGTTCACCGAACTCCTCGGCTTCGAGAGCTACACGACCGGGGCCCTCGACGGCCAGGACGGCTGGACGGCGACCGGCGCCGCCGCCGTCATCCTCGACCCGGTCAACCAGAACAACCGCGCCCTCGAGCTCAGCGGCCCGAACCAGCGCGCCCACCGGGCCGTGGCCGCCATCGAGGACGGCGAGACCGGCACGGTGTTCTTCCGCATCCGGCGCGACGGCAGCGTCGACACGTCCTTCGGAGTCACGGACAGCGACAACCCCTCGGACTTCGCCCACAGTCGGGCCTACGTCAACAACCAGAACAACGACACCCTGCTCGTCCGTGACGGCGGCGCCTTCGCCACCGCCGGCACGTGGGCCGAGGACGTGTGGCAGTGCGTCTGGCTCGTCGCCGACAACGAGACCGACGAGGTCGCGGTCTACAGCCAGGGCGGCCCGTACGAGGAGCAGACCCGCCTGCCCGCGGGCGCCGAGGAGACCTTCGGCTTCCGTGCCGCCGTCGACGGCCCGCTCGACCGCTTCTTCTGGATCAACGGCTCCCCGAACACGGGCCGGATCATGCTCGACGACGTCGCCGTGGACACCAGCGGCGTCAACCTCGACATCCCCACCGGCAACGTCGCGGACTGCGAGACGGCCGACGTCGCCCCCGAGCCGCTGCTCAACCCGCTGCCCGACCCGGAGCTGTCGACCCTCGGCATCGAGGTCGAGGAGCTGGTCCAGCTGCCCGCGTCGCAGACGACCCCCGAGACCCAGGACCAGCGCCTGATCCGGCACAACCGCATCACCCACCTCGACGAGGTGCCCGACGGCTCCGGCCGGCTCGCCGTCCCGGACATGAACGACATCCTCTACATGGTCGACAAGGACTCCGGCGAGCACACCGCCTACCTCAACGTCCGTGACGCGTTCATCGACAACTTCCACAACCACGCCGGCCTCGGCACCGGGTTCGGTTTCGTCGAGTTCCACCCGGAGTTCGCCGAGAACGGCATCTTCTACACCGTCCACACGGAGTCGGGCACCGCGCTCACCGAGGACACCCCCGACTTCCCGGCGTTCGGGACCACCGGCTTCCACAGCGTCATCACGGAGTGGACCGCCACCGACCCCGCCGCGGAGACCTTCGAGGGCACGAGCCGCGAGATGATGCGCGTCCCCTTCGGTGGCCGCGTCCACACCGTCCAGCAGATCGCCTTCAACTGGACCGCCGAGCCGGGCGACGCCGACTACGGCAACCTCTACATCCTCGTCGGCGACGGTGGCAACGGCGTGGGCAACGACAACCCGCAGGACCTCGCGACGCCGCAGGGCAAGATCTTCCGCATCGACCCGATGGGCGACAACAGCGCGAACGGGGAGTACGGCATCCCCGCCGACAACCCCTTCCTCGACGAGGACGGCGCGCTGCCGGAGATCTACGCCGTGGGCATGCGCGACCCCCACCGCATCAGCTGGGACACCGAGACCGGGAAGATGTACCTCGGGCACATCGGTGAGTGGCAGGTCGAGTCGATCTACGAGGTCGAGCCCGGTGACAACTTCGGCTGGTCGGTCCGCGAGGGTCCGTTCCTCGCCGAGGGTCGCCAGATCTTCCCGCTGCCCGAGGACGACGCCGAGTACGGCTTCACCTACCCGGTCGCCGCGTACGACCACAACCGCGACCCCGGCCAGACCGGTGACGCGGGCGTGGCCGTCAACGGCGGCTACGTCTACCGCGGAGAGATCGAGGAGCTGCGCGGCAAGTACCTCTTCACCGACATCGTCCGCGGCTTCGTCCTGTCGACCGAGGCGGACGAGATGGTCCGCAACGACGGCGACCTCGAGGACCTCGCCACCATCTCCGAGCTGCGCGTGTTCCACGAGGGCGAGGAGACGACCTTCCAGGAGCTCGTCGGTGACCGCCGCGTCGACCTGCGCTTCGGGGCCGACGCCGACGGCGAGCTGTACCTCGTCTCCAAGGCCGACGGGAAGGTCTGGCGGGTCACCGGCGCCGTCGAGCTGCCGCCGAACAACCTCGTCGCCCGCTACACCTTCGACAACCCCGTCGCGGGCAACCCCGCCTGGGAGGACGACCAGGGCTTCTCCGGTACCGACATCGAGCTCGTCAACGGCGGCGCGCTCCAGCGTGTGGCCGACGCCGCCTACCCCGGCGCCGGACGGGCGCTGCAGACCCAGCAGCTGAGCCCCGCCGTCCGCGGCAACAACGACTGGAAGGCCGGGGTCTACGACCCGGCGGGCGTCGACTCCCTCGAGGCCCTCGCCGGCGCCGAGGCGATCACCGTCATGGGCTGGTTCAAGCGCACCGGTGAGCTGCCCGCCCTCAACAGCGAGACGACCAACCCGGACGACCGCTTCAACGCCATCGGCCTCGCCGGTGTCCTGTCGGGCAACTCCGACGGCCACGGCGTGCGCGCCCTGCTCGAGGTCATCCAGGTGGGCGACGAGCTCAAGCTCGTCGCCCTCGGCCGCCGGCTCGACGACGGCAGCTCGTGGACCTTCGCGGCCGACAAGCCGTGGGACGAGATCCTCGCCCAGAACACCTGGGTCCACCTTGCCGCGAGCTTCGACTACGTGGGCGGTGAGATGAAGCTCTACATGAACGGTGAGGAGCTCGAGGGCGAGTACACCGCGGCGAACCCGTGGGGCTCGGGCCCGACCTCCGACACCGTGCCCACGGGCATCAAGATCGGCGGCAGCTTCCCGCAGAACACCGCGGAGCGGAACCCGTTCCACGGTCGCATGGACGACCTCATGTTCCTCGACATGGCGCCCACGGCCGAGCAGATGCGGAGCCTGTACGCGACGTACGGCGTCGAGCCGGTCGAGCCGCCGCCCTCGCCGTCGTGCGAGTTCGACGAGTCGATGACCGACCTCATGGCGGCGGAGAACTGGGCACCGCGCACCCCCGCCAAGTGGGACCTGCCGGGTGACCAGATCATCCTCAAGGAGGTCGGCGACAACCCGAACGACGGCATCCGCCGTCCGTTCGAGTACGCCGTCCTCGACGGTCACGAGTTCGAGTCGGTGCAGATCGACGCGAACGTCCGGCTCGACGCGCCGTCGTCGGTGAACAACCGGGACATCATCATCGTCTTCGGGTGGCAGTCCGACACCGAGTACTACTACGCGCACATCTCGCAGGACAACGCGATCTACGCGCACAACGGCATCTTCAAGGTGGACAACAAGGACCGGGAGCGCATCGACCACCAGTGGGACGGGTCGATCGGTGCACCTCCGGCCATCACCGACGAGGAGTGGCACGACGTGCGCGTGACCCACTGCGCCGGCACCGGTGAGATCGCCGTGTGGGTCGACGGGGACGACACCCCGCTCATGACGGCGACCGACACGACCTTCGACGGCGGCAGGATCGGGTTCGGCTCCTTCGACAACACCGGGAGCATGCGCGACCTCGTCGTCTCCGTCCCGGCCGCCGTCGAGGCCGCCCCGACGACGACACGGCTCGACCTCCCGCGTCAGCTGTCCGTCTACGGGCGCGAGGCCACGGCCGAGGTGACCGTCGCGAGCGAGGGTGCCACGCCGTCGGGCACCGTGGAGATCCGGGCCGGGGGCGAGACGATCGCCTCCGGTGAGCTCGGGGCCGACGGCACGGCCTCCGTGCCGCTGCCGCGTGACCTGCCCGCCGGCTCGCACCGGCTCACCGCGGTCTTCGTGGGCGGCGACGCGTTCGAGCCCTCCGAGAGCCGGGCGGTGACCTACGTGGTCCTGCCCGCGCTCGCCCGGGTGGACATCGACGCCGAGTCGCGGGTGCCCGGGGGCAGCTCCCCGGAGATCACGGTCGACGTCACGGGCCGCGGCGAGGACCCGGTGCCCACCGGGAGCGTCACGGTGACGGCCGGCTTCCGGGTCGTGGGCACCGTGCCGCTCGACGAGGGCGGTACCGCCGAGATCCAGCTCCCGCCGGTCCGCGGCACGACGCTGGTCACCGCCGTCTACAGCGGCGACCACGGCTACCTCCCGGGTCTGGACGTCACGACGATCCGCACCCGCTGACCCGTCACAGGGAGGGCGGGCCGCAGCTCGAGCGGCCCGCCCTCCCTCCTTCCTTCCCCCGCCCCACCTCCCACCGAGCGCTGGATCGCGCACGCCTCGGCAGTGCGTGATCCAGCCCTCGGCGGGAAGGGGGTGGGGGTTGCGGTGGGGGGCGTGCAGAATCCAGCGCTCGGCGCAGGAGTGTGGGCGGGGAGGGGACGTCCAGGCGGTCGCGACCTTCCTGCGGGAAGCGCTTTCTGTTAGTGTCCGGAACGGAAACACGAACGCGGCGCCACCCGCCGCGACTCAGTGACGAGACACCGCGCACGGCGCGGGGACAGGGGTTCGGGGATGTCCGAGACGCTCGAGGCGCTCGCAGCCGCGCGGCTGGTTCCGGTTGTCGTCCTCGACGACGCCGCACACGCCCGCCCGCTCGCGGGCGCCCTCGCCGAGGGCGGTCTGCCGGTCGCCGAGGTCACCTTCCGCACGGCGGCCGCCGCCGCGGCGATCGCGGAGATGGCGAAGGACGGCCGGGTGCTCGTCGGTGCCGGGACCGTCCTCACCCCGGCCCAGGTCGACGAGGCCGTCGACGCCGGCGCGCGCTACGTCGTCTCGCCCGGGTTCTCCCGCGCCGTCGTCGAGCGCTGTGCCGCGCGCGGCGTGCTCGCCCTGCCCGGCGCCGTCACCGCCACGGAGGTCCAGGCCGCCCTCGAGGCCGGCATCAGCACGGTGAAGTTCTTCCCCGCGGAGACCTCGGGCGGCGCCGCGGCGATCAAGGCGCTGTCCGCCCCGTTCGGCGGCGTGCGCTTCGTGCCCACCGGCGGCATCGGACCGGCCAACCTCGCCGAGTACCTCGCCCTGCCGGCCGTCACCGCCGTCGGCGGCAGCTGGATGGTCCCCCGGGACCTCATCGCCGCCGGCCGTTTCGACGACGTCGCGGCGATGGTCGCGGACGCCGTCGCCCTCACCCGCTGACCGCCCGTACCCCACCGCGAGGAGACCTTCGTGACCCTGCAGATCCGTGACGCCGCCGAGTGCCGGTACGACGTGCTGTCCCTCGGTGAGGTGATGCTGCGGCTCGACCCGGGGGAGGGCCGCATCCGCACCGCCCGCAGCTTCCGGGTGTGGGAGGGCGGCGGGGAGTACAACGTCGCCCGCGGCCTGCGCCGGGCGTTCGGGCTGCGCGCCGGGGTGGTCACGGCGCTCGCGGACAACGAGGTGGGCCGCCTGGTCGAGGACTTCATCCTCACCGGCGGCGTGGACACCTCCCTCATCCGGTGGGTGCCCTCCGACGGGATCGGCCGCTCGGTGCGCAACGGGCTGAACTTCACCGAGCGCGGCTTCGGCGTGCGCGGCGCGGTGGGGGTCTCGGACCGCGGTCACACGGCTGCCTCGCAGCTGCGCGCGGAGGACGTCGACTGGGACCACGTGTTCGGTGAGCTGGGCGTCCGCTGGCTGCACACCGGCGGGATCTTCGCGGCGCTGTCCGACACCTCGGCACAGGTCGTGCTCGCTGCGGTCCAGGCAGCCAAGAGGCACGGCACGGTCGTGTCCTACGACCTCAACTACCGGCCCTCGCTGTGGAAGGACATCGGCGGGCAGGCCAGGGCGCAGGAGGTCAACCGGGAGATCGCCCACCACATCGACGTGATGATCGGCAACGAGGAGGACTTCACCGCCTCCCTCGGCTTCGAGGTCGAGGGTGTGGACGAGAACCTCACCGACCTCGACGTCGCGAGCTTCCGGGCGATGATCGAGAACGTGCAGGCGGCCTACCCGAACTTCGAGGTCATCGGCACGACGATGCGCAGCGTGCACACCGCGACGGTCAACGACTGGGGCGCGATCGCCTGGTCCAAGGACGAGGGCTTCGCCCAGGCCACCCACCGCGAGCGGCTGGAGATCCTCGACCGGGTGGGCGGAGGGGACTCCTTCGCCTCCGGCCTGGTCTACGGCCTCATCACCGGCGAGCCGCTGGCCACCGCAGTAGAGTACGGCGCGGCCCACGGCGCCCTCGCGATGACGACCCCGGGAGACACCTCGATGGTCACCAAGGACGACGTCGTCAAGCTCGCCACCGGCGGCAGCGCACGAGTCCAGCGATAGCACGAAGGAGCCCGAGATGACACCGAGCCGGGGGGGCGCGGCCGGGCACGGCCGGGTAGCGACGCTCAGCGACGTCGCGCGCGAGGCCGGCGTCTCGCTGGCGACGGCGTCACGCGCCATCAACGGCAGCACCAACCGCTCCGTGCGCGAGGACCTGCGTGAGCGGGTCCTCGCCGCCGCGGCGCGGCTGGACTACTCCCCGAACGCCAACGCCCAGGCGATGGCGCGCGGGCGCACCGCGACGCTCGGTCTCATCGTCCACGACATCGCCGACCCGTTCTTCTCCACCATCGCGGCCGGTGTCACCGAGGCGGCCGACGCCGCCGGGCTGGCGGTCACGCTCGCCAACACCGAGCACGACCCGGAGCGCGAGCTGGGCTTCATCCAGACGCTGCAGAACCTGCGGGCCCGCTCGATCATCCTCGTCGGTGGTCGTCAGGACGACGACGAGGGCAACCGGCGGCTGCGGGACGCGCTGGCCGCCTACCAGGAGCGGGGTGGCAGCGCGGCGATGGTCGGCCAGCCGATCCTCGGGGTGAGCGCGGTCCACGTCGACAACCGCGGCGCCGCCGCGGAGCTGGCCCGGGCGCTGCACGGGCTGGGCTACCGGCGCTTCGCCGTCCTCGGCGGTCCGGCGAACCACCTCACGGCCCGTGAGCGGCGCGAGGGCTTCTGCGAGGCGCTCGCCGAGCTCGGCTCCCCCGTGCCGGACGAGGCTGTGGTGCCGTGCGCCTTCGTCCGCGACGGCGGGTACGACGGGATGAAAGAGCTGCTCGCGCGCGGGCTCGACGTCGAGGTGGTCTTCGCCGTCAACGACGTCATGGCCCTCGGTGCGATGACCGCGGCCCGGGACGCCGGGCTCGACCTGCCCCGCGACCTCGCCTTCGCCGGGTTCGACGACATCACCGCGCTGCGCGACGTCACCCCGACGCTCACGACGGTCGCGATCGACATGGTCGACATCGGTCGGCAGGCCACGGCGCTCGCCCTGGGCGAGGGCGGGGGCGAACCGCAGGTCGTCATCGCCTCGGGCGACGTCGTCCTGCGCGAGTCCACCCCCGGCCCGCGCTAGGCCGCCGCGCCGGCGTCCTCGGCCTGTCGGTTCGCCGGGCTCGTCGCGAGCACCCAGCACGCGGTGAGGGCGGCGAGGACTGCGAGCACCGCCCAGGGCGCCCAGCCCGCGCGCACGGAGTCACCGAGCACGACCACGCCGACGACCCCGGGCACGACCACCTCGGTCACCGAGAGCACCGCCGAGACGGTGCCCGCCCCGCCTCGCTCCAGGGCCCGCAGCGAGGCCAGTGCGCCGCACGCCCCGCACACGACGACGGCGATCGACAGCGGCTGCAGGACGGTGTCGGCCAGGCCCTGCGCGGCGTGCAGACCGCGCGCGGCGATCGCCGCCCCGGAGTACCCCAGTCCGCCGAGCAGCGCGAGCACGAGCGCGCCGCCACGCCGGTAGAGCCCGGCCGTGAGCGCGGCGAGCACGACGGAGCCCACGAGCAGCGCCGGGGTGAAGCCGTCCGGCGGGGTCACCGCGGGCTGCTCGCCCGAGGCGCGCGCGAGGACGACGAGCGCGCCGACGACGACGGCGATCGCCACGCCGTCGACGACCCGGAACCGGGTGCGCAGGACGAACCGCGCGAGCACGACGACGACGACCACCGAGGACGCCTGGACGGCCTGGACGACGAACAGCGGCAGCCGGTCCAGGGCGACGAGCGAGAGCAGCCAGCCGACGCCGTCGAGCAGGAGGGCGGCGACGACGAGCGGCTGGGTCACCGTGGACAGGCCGTGGCTGCGCCGGGTGGCGACCGCCTCCATGATCGTCGTCGTGCCGTAGATGACCGCGGTCGCCGTGACCGCGAGGAGGGCGAGCGTCATCCCCGGTGCCCGGGGGCGCCCCGGGGGCGCAGGAACGGGAAGGCGAGCGTCTCCCGGATGGAGGCCCCGACGAGGGTCATGACGACCCGGTCGACGCCGATGCCCAGGCCGCCGGTCGGCGGCATCGCGAACTCCAGCGCCGCGAGGAAGTCCTCGTCGATCTCCATCGCCTCCGGGTCGCCCGCGGCGGCGAGGATCGACTGCTCGGTGAGGCGCGCCCGCTGCTCGACGGGGTCGACGAGCTCGGAGTAGGCGGTGCCGAGCTCGGCACCGAACGCGACGAGGTCCCACCGTTCTGCCAGCCGCGGGTCGCGCCGGTGCTGCCGGGTGAGCGGGGAGGTCTCCACCGGGAAGTCGAGGTAGAACGTCGGCTCGACGGTCCGCCCCTCGACGAACCGGTCGTACAGCTCGCCGACGAGGGCCCCGTGCGACTCCTCGACGTCCCACGCGACGCCGTGCTGCTCGCACACCCGCCGCAGGTCCGCCAGCGGCAGGTCGGGCGTGACCTCGGTGCCGACGGCGCGGGAGACCGCCTCGTGCACCCCGATGCTCGGCCACTCGCCGTCGAGGCGGACCACCGTCCCGTCGGGGCGGCGGGCGACCGGCTCGCCGTGCACGGCGACGGCCGCGGCGACGATGAGCTCGCGCGTGAGGTCACGCATCGTGAGGTAGTCGCCGAACGCCGCGTAGGCCTCGACCGAGGTGAACTCGGGGTTGTGGGTGGCGTCGACGCCCTCGTTGCGGAAGTTGCGGCCGAGCTCGAACACCCGCCCGACGCCGCCGACCATGAGCCGCTTGAGGTAGAGCTCGGGGGCGATCCGCAGGTAGAGGTCCATGTCGTAGGCGTTGATGTGCGTGCGGAACGGGCGGGCGTTGGCGCCTCCGTGGATGCGCTGGAGGATCGGCGTCTCGACCTCGAGGAACCCCTGGTCGGTGAGCGTGCGGCGGATCGACCAGACGGCAGCCGAGCGAGCGCGCAGGACGTGCTCGGCGCGGTCGTGGAGCGCGAGGTCCATGTGGCGCAGCCGCAGACGGGTCTCCGGGTCGACGAGCCCGCGGCGCTTGTCCGGCGGCGGGGTGAGCGCCTTGGCGGCCATCCGCCACGAGGAGACGAGGACGCTCGGCTCACCGCTGCGGCTGCGCCCGAGGCGGCCCGTCACGCCCACCTGGTCACCGAGGTCCACGGCGCGGCGCCACAGCGCGAGGTCGGCTCCGCCGTCGGCGGTGAGCACGGCCTGCACCTCGTCGGTGCCCTCGCGCAGCACGGCGAACACGACCCCGCCGAGGTCGCGCAGGCGCACGAGACGACCCACGGCCGAGACCTCGTCCGCAGCGCCGTCGGGCACCTCGGCGGCGAGCAGCGCCCGCACCTCACCGATGCTGTGGGTGCGGGGGACCGCGACGGGGTAGGGGTCCATGCCCGCCCCGCGCAGGACGTCGAGCTTGGCGTGCCGGACACGTTGCTGCTCGGTGAGGCGCCGGGGCGGGGCCGTGACGGCGAGCAGCTCCTCCTCCTGCGCGACCACCCGGGCGATGAAGTCGGGGGTGTGGCGCTCCGGGTCGGGCTCGTCGCGGTCCTGCGCCCCGGTGAGCCAGGCCGGCGTGCGCGGGAGGAAGCCCTCGGCCTGCCCGAGCGCGAGGACGACGCGGGTGAGCTGACCGCCGGCCTCGAAGCACAGGAGGCGGGGGTACCAGTCGGGCAGGTACTTCTCGTTGGACCGGTAGAGCTGCTCCAGCTGCCAGAAGCGCGAGGCGAGCAGGAGCACGCGGCGGTTGAACCGCTGCGCCGGGGTGGCACCGATCCGCTCGCCCAGCTCGAACGTCTCGCGGAACATCGCGAAGTTCATCGAGATCCGGTCGATGCCCAGGTCCCGGGACGCCGCCGCCAGCCCGGACACCATCGCCTCGGTGACCCCGCCGACGGCATCCGGGGAGCGGCGCATGACGTCGAGCGAGAGTCCCCGGCGACCCCACGGGACGAAGGAGAGGATCCCCCGGGGCGCGCCGTCGGCGTCGTGGGCCGAGACGATGACCAGGCGCGGGTCGACCGGGTCGCCGAGGCGTTCGAGCGCCATCGAGTAGCCGCGCTCCTCCCCGTGGCGCCACTGGTCGGCGGCGTCGACGAGCTCGGCCAGCTCGGCCGGCGGGACGGTGCTCTGCCGGCGCACCCGGATCTCGTAGCCGGCCGCGCGGACCCGCTCGACGCTGCGTCGCACGGGGTGCATGGCAGGGTCAGTGAGGTCGAACCGGTGGGTGTCGATGACGGCCTCGTCCCCCATGAGCAGCGGGTGGAGGCCGGCGTCGCGGTAGGCGGCGGCGCCCTTCCGGCTCGTGGAGGTGACGGCGGGGATGAGCCCGTGGGCGCGCGTGTCGGCCAGCCACCGGCCGATCGCGTCGGGCCACGCGTGCGGGTCTCCGACCGGGTCGCCGGCCGCCAGGCTCACCCCGGAGACGACGCGGTAGGAGACGGCCGCCTGCCCGTTGGACGCGAGGACCGCCGACCGGTCGTCGCGGGTCGCGAAGTATCCGAGGGAGTCGCCCTCGCCGTGCTCGAGGAGCAGTCGCCGCACGGCGAGCTCGTCCTCCGCGCGGCGTGCCGGGTCGCCCGCCGAGGCCCGCATGAACAGGGTGATGCCGAGCAGCAGCGCGGCGGCCGAGATGAGGCTCACGACGGCGCCGACCCACGTGGGCGCGTCGCTCTCCGCGCCACCGGGGTGGATGCCCAGGGCGTGGGAGCCGCTCCACTGCAGCTCGGTGCTCAGCCCGTCGAGGGAGTTCGGGACCGTCCGCAGGAGGAGCATCCCGACGACCGTCGCGAGCACGACCCCGGTGGCGGTCACCAGCGCCGCCTGCCACCACGCCCCCGACCGGAGCCGGGCCGGGAACGCGGGACGGGCCACGACGAGGAGGGGGATGAGCACCGCCGCGACCACCGCCCCGACGACGTCGGCGGGTCCGACGTCGAGGGTGCGCACCGGCGGCTCCCCGGTGAGGGCGCCGACGGCGGCGAGCAGGCCGATGACGAGGCTCGGCACCTGCCAGACGAGGACGACGAACCACAGGGCCGCCCGCAGTCGCCGCAGGAGGCCGGAGGCCACCACGATGACGAGGACGACCGAGAAGAAGCCGGGCTGGCTCGGCACGTTGAGCACCGACAGCCACCCGCTCAGCGTGTGGACGGCGTCGGGCGCGACGAGCTGGAGGACCAGCCCGACGACGAGCCAGACCGCGTACGCCTGGACCACCCGCCCGGTCACGCGGGCGACGCCGTCCGCCCACGCCGGTCCGCGCACGACCCGCTCCGCCCACGCCCGGGCGCGCCGGGCGCCGTTCGCCTGCGTCCGTCCGGGCGCTCGCCGCGCCGGGGTGGGCGCCGGTGACGGGTGGTCCTCACCCGGCGGGCCGGACGACGCGGCCCGTCGTGGGTGTTCGGCAGACGTACGCGTCATGGGTCTCCCAGGTTCCCGCCCGCACGCCCGGTGACGAGGCTGCGTGCAACCGCCGCGCCGTCACGCGGGTGCCGTCAATATGCCTGCGCGGGCCCACCCGTGCAATCCGGGTCAGTCGTCGCGGGCCATCCGCTGCTCGAAGAACTCCACGGCGTGGGGCAGGGCGACCAGCGCCATCGTCCACGTGTGTCCCAGACCCGGCTCGGTCCGCAGCGCGACCTCGACCCCCCGCGCCCGCAGGAGGGCCGCGAGCTTGCGGGCCGTGGCGCCCTCCTCGGCCTCGGCCACGAGCTCCCCGTAGTCGAGGAACACCCCGAGCGGGTGGGGCAGGTCGATGGTGGGGAGGTAGACGCCGGGGGAGTGCGCGTCCACCTCCTCCTGGGTGGCCAGCTGGTGGCTGCCGCCCTCGCCGGGGTGGTCGTAGGGGAGGATCGCGAGGATCGTCCCGTAGAGCTCGGGGTGCCGCAGCCCCTGGTCCAGCGCCCCGAACGCGCCCGAGGACATCCCGCCGATCGCCCGGTAGCGCCAGTGGGAGGCGACCGGGTAGTGGGTGTCGACCCACGGCACGACGACGTTGGTCAGGTAGGTCTCCACCTGGGAGCCGCCCGTCGTCGAGTCGAGGCAGGAGGACTCGGTGGTGCCGACGGCGTTGGTGTCGGGCGTGACGACGACCATCGGGCGCACCACCCCGGAGGTGATGAGGGAGTCCAGGACGCCGGGCAGCCCGGAGGCCATCCAGTCCACGGCCGAGCCGGGGGACCCGTGGAGCAGGTAGAGCGTGGGGTAGAGCGTGTGGCCCGAGGGGTCGTAGTCCGGCGGGGTGTAGACCCAGGCGGTGTCCGAGGGGATGCGCAGCTCGGGCGGCGCGGGGATGCGGACCGCCCCGGCCGAGCCGCGGCCCTGCGGGGGTGTCGTCGAGACGCTCGCGAGGCCGGCGCCCGCGCGGCGGCTCGCCGGCTCGGTGGGCTGCGGCACCACCGAGCGCGCGCTCCCCAGGCGCAGCCGCAGGCGCAGGCCCTCGACGTCGGGCACGAAGCCCACCCGGGCGTTGACCGCGACGCTGATCGCGCCGAGGAGCGCCGCGGCCCCGGCGCCGCCGACGAGGAGCCGACGGCGCAGGCTCCAGCGGTGACGTCGGCGGTGGGCGGGGTGGTCGTGCGGGCGGTGGTGACGGCGGCGCCAGGCGGCGAGGATCGCGGCGAGGGCGGACACCGCGAGCCCGGCGACGGTCCACCACGAGGAGAGGGCGTCGCGGTGGACACGGTGGTCGTCCGCTGCCCGGTGCCGGCCGTGCTCGCGCGCGCGGTGCTGCCCCTGGTCCGCGCCCTGCTCTGCGGCCGTCGTCGTCGCGTCCACCCCGGCTCCTCGGATCGCCTCGGCTCCTGCTCCCATGATGTCCTGACCGCGTCGCGCGCGCCCGGGTGCGGGGGAGGCGAGTGCCCGTGATCCCTTGACACCGATGTCGGCGCTCACTAGGTTGGAAAGCGCATTCCCCCAGGTTACCTGCACGGGATCACCTCGTCTCATTGGAGAGCACATGACCACGCGCACGCTGCGGATCGCGATGAACGGCATCACCGGACGGATGGGCTACCGCCAGCACCTCCTCCGATCGATCCTCCCGATCCGCGACGCCGGCGGCGTCGAGCTCGAGGACGGCACGCGCGTACAGGTCGAGCCGATCCTCGTCGGGCGCCGGGAGAACGCCGTCCGGGAGATCGCCGAGCGCCACGGCGTGGAGCACTGGACCACCGACGTCGAGTCCGTCATGGCCGACCCGAGCATCGACATCTACTTCGACGCCCAGCTCACCTCCCTGCGCAAGGCCACCCTCACCGCCGCCATGAAGGCCGGCAAGCACGTCTACACCGAGAAGCCCACCGCCGAGACGCTCGAGGAGGCCGTCGAGCTGGCCCGCCTCGGCGAGGAGACCGGGGTGACCGCCGGCGTCGTCCACGACAAGCTCTACCTGCCCGGCCTGGTCAAGCTCCGCCGCCTCGTCGACCAGGGCTTCTTCGGACGCATCCTGTCCCTGCGCGGCGAGTTCGGCTACTGGGTCTTCGAGGGCGACGTCCAGCCCGCGCAGCGCCCGAGCTGGAACTACCGCAAGGAGGACGGCGGCGGCATGGTCGTCGACATGTTCTGCCACTGGAACTACGTCCTCGAGGGCATCCTCGGCACCGTCGACGCCGTCACCGCCCGGGCCGTCACCCACATCCCCACCCGCTGGGACGAGCAGGGCCGGGAGTACACCGCCACCGCCGACGACGCCGCCTACGGCATCTTCGAGGTCACCACCCCGGAGGGTCACCCCGTCATCGCCCAGATCAACTCCTCGTGGGCCGTGCGCGTCCACCGCGACGAGCTCGTGGAGTTCCAGGTCGACGGCACGCACGGCTCCGCTGTCGCCGGCCTGCGCAGCTGCGTGGCACAGGAGCGCGCGCACACCCCCAAGCCGGTGTGGAACCCCGACCTGCCGGTCACCGAGCCCTTCCGCGAGCAGTGGCTCGACGTGCCCGCCAACGCCGACCTCGACAACGGCTTCAAGCTGCAGTGGGAGGAGTTCCTCCGCGACGTCGTCGCCGGCCGCCCGCACCGCTACGGGCTGCTGTCCGCCGCGCGCGGCGTGCAGCTCGCCGAGCTCGGCCTGCGCTCCTCCGCCGAGGGGCGCCGCCTGGAGATCCCGGAGATCACCCTGTGAGTGCCGACCTCTCGCGGCTGTCCCTCAACACGGCGACGACGAAGGCGCTCACCCTCGAGGAGGCGGTCGAGGTCGCCGCGCGCGCCGGGCTCGGCGCCGTCGGGCTGTGGCGCGACCGCGTCGCCGAGGCCGGGCTGCAGCGCGCCGCCGCCGTGGTCCGTGAGGCCGGCCTGCGGGTCTCCTCGCTGTGCCGCGGCGGCTTCCTCACCGCCGTCGACGCCGAGGGGCAGCGGGCGGCGCTGGAGGACAACCGCGCCGCGATCGTCGAGGCCGCGACGCTGGGGACGCGCGAGCTCGTCATGGTCGTCGGCGGGCTGCCTGCGTGCCCCTCACCCGGGACCGCCGCGCTGCCGGACGGTGACCGCGACCTCGTCGCGACGCGGCAGCGGGTGGCCGACCGCATCGCCGAGCTCGTGCCCTTCGCCGAGGAGCACGACGTGCGCCTCGTGCTCGAGCCGATGAACCCGATCTTCGCCGCGGACCGCGGGGTGCTCTCGACCCTCGAGCAGTCCCTCGACCTCGCGGCGGACTTCGCGCCGCAGACCGTCGGCGTGGTCGTCGACACCTACCACGTGTGGTGGGACCCGAAGCTGGAGGCGCAGATCGCCCGGGCCGGGGCCGAGGGGCGACTGGCGGGCTACCAGGTGTGCGACTGGGTGCTGCCGCTCGCCGACGACTCCCTGCTCTCCCGCGGCTACATGGGCGACGGCTACGTCGACTTCCGGGCGATCACCCGGTGGGTGGCCGAGGCCGGCTACACCGGCGACGTCGAGGTGGAGATCTTCAACCAGGCCGTCTGGGACACCCCCGGCGACACGGTCGTCGCGACGATGGCCGACCGCTACCGGCGCCTGGTGCTGCCCCACCTCTCCTAGTGACCGGTCGCGTGCTGGATACGGGCTCCTCAGTGGTCCTTATCCAGCACGCGGGCCGGCGCCGACCGTGCAGGTCGTTCCGCACCGCGTCGGGCGCCCTGCCCACCCGCCCCGCGTCAGCGCCTCGACGACCTGCGCGGCGGTTCGGCACGGCGTCGCGGCGACGTGACTCCACCGGTAGCGCAGCGTGATCTCGGTCGTCTCGAGCAGCGCGGCGTTGTCCCGCCAGGTGTCCTGGTCCGTGCGCCCGCCCGGGTGGGCGAGACGGCCGTCGAGCTCGACCCGCACGCCGAGGCCCCGGTAGCGGCAGTCGGCACGGATCCACGTTCCTGACAGCTTCTCCCTGACCTGGAGGTCGGCGCGCGGCAGTCCGTGTCGCCGCTCGACGTCGTGGTGGTAGCGCAGCTCCAGCGCCGACTCGATGCCCGCGCTCACCTCTGCCAGCAGGTCGACGAGGAGCCGGCGGTGGCGCAGCCCGCGGCGAGCGGCGGCCGCCCGCCGCACCTCCGCCGGAGTGACGACGCGCGCCGCTCGCGTGAGGATGCCGATGACGTCGTCCCGGCTGTCGGCACGACCCACGAGGTCGACGGCGGTCTCGGCGGCGGTGGTCGCGGTCAGGGCGCCCGACCACTTCGCCGGCATCGTGCGGCGCCGGTGGACCACGAGGCCGCGCTGCGGGAGGACGGTGCGCCGGGCCGGGATGCTCACCTCCATCGGCTCACCCGCCCGCAGCCGCCGGGCACCCGGCGTGTCGAACCACCACGCCCCGGCCGTCGTGTGGGACAGGGCTGCCGCCTCACCGGCGTAGCTCAGGGCGGCGAGCGCCGAGGTCATCCAGTCGAGCGCGGCGTGGTGGTTGACGTAGACGCCGGGGTAGAGGCGCCGCCAGCGACCGGTCTCCACCTGGTGGCGCAGCCAGGTGGCCGAGGCGCCGAGCCCGAGCACCTGTCGCCGCGTCACGACAAAGTGCTGGCGTGACGCGAGACGGTCGATCGCGGCGCGTTCTGGCATGTCATCACCGTGGCTCCGGGCGCACGAGCGGTCCCGTCTCCGGAGGCCCGGTGGGGGACCGCACGTACGCGAGACCGCGCTGTGGACATGGGCAGACGGCGTGCTGGATCCGGTCTCACTGGTGTACCGGATCCAGCACG
>NZ_VDFS01000043.1:69701-77528 GCF_006151955.1 Georgenia sp. 311
GACGTTCTCGAAGAAGTCGTCGGCCTCCGGGATCGGGCGGCGGGGGCGCCAGGTGATGCCGACGTCGCCCGCCTCGCTGGCCGAGGACGGGTCGGCCGCGCGGTGCGGCGTCCAGGCGACCTCCTGGACCTCGTCGTCGAGCGCGCCGCCGTCGAGGGTGAAGCGGAACAGCTCGGGCAGGTCGAGCTCGCGCGCGGCGTCCGGGCCGTAGCCCACGAGCGGCAGAGAGCCGGCGGGGTCGGTGTAGAGCACCGAGCCGCGCGAGCGGCCGCCGTGGTCGACGTAGTCGGCCATCGCCGTGAGGTACACCTGCGCCGTCGTGAGGATGTCGCGCACGAGGAACGCCCGGTTGACGGCCCGGCGCGACCCGGCGTCGGCGACGACGAGGTCGCGGTAAGTGCCCAGCCACTCCTCGACCTGCTCCAGCGCCTCGGCGATCGACTGCCGCGAGCGGACCGGGCCAGCCTTGGCGCTCATGAGCTCCCCGACCTCGCGCAGGAGGTCACCGGTGTTGTCCTCCACGCCGGACGCCGCGCGCGCGGTGGCCCGCTCCACGAGCTCGACGGCGTCGCGCAGGGCGGGCTCCGCGGCGGCCACGAACTGCGACTCCGGGAGCGGCTCGTCGCCGCGGCGCGCGGCGATGAACTGCGCCGCGCGGGTCGCCCCGACCTGGCCGCTGTTGAGCGCCGCACCGCCGGGGCGGTAGACGCCGTGGGCGCCGCCCGCCTCGCCGACGGGGAAGAAACCCGGGAGGTCGGACTGCCACCACGCGTCCACGAGCAGCCCGCCGTTGTTGTGCTGCGCGCACACGTCCACCTCGAGCATCTCCTGCTCGAGGTCCACGTACGGGTTCTTGTTCAGGTAGAACTCGTAGGCGGGCAGGTTCATGTGCTTGAGCCGCTCGATCGGCGTCCCGAACAGCACGCCCGCCTTCTCCAGGTACTCGTGGGCCTCCGGGTCCAGCGCCGTGGGGTCGAAGTCCGCGCGCACCGGGTTGCTCCGGAAGTCGAGGAAGACCCGGCGGCCGCGCAGGACGGTCTCGCGGTAGACGAGCAGGTCGATGAGCGAGGACCCGTCGCGTGCCTTGCGGACGTCGAAGGGCCACTGGTAGCCCTTGAGGAAGACGAGCGACATGAGCCGGCCGTAGTCGGGGATGGCCTCGGTGAGGAACTCGCGCTCGTCACCGCCGTCCTGGTCGGTGGACACGAACCGGGGGATGACCTGCATGTACGTGCCCGAGACGTTCCACCGCGGCTTGGTCGAGGCGAGCCCGAACTGCCACTCGGTGACGTTCTTGCCGCCGACCCCCGCCCGGTACGCGGCGCCCGAGGCGCCCCACTGCCCGTTGGGGAAGACCCGGGTGGCGTAGAGGCCCGCGGGTCCGCCGGTCGCGTAGACGACGTTGGTGCACCGCACGAGCAGGTAGGGGCTGCGCTCGCCGTCGTGGGGGACGTCGGTGCGCAGCAGGAGCATCCCGGCGACCTGGCCCTCGTGGGTGAGGACGTCGACGACGCGGCACTCGGGGAAGATCCGCGTGCCGTTGGCGTTGACCTTCTTCTCCAGCCGCTCGACCATCGACCGCGAGGTGTAGGGGCCGACGGAGGTCGCGCGCTGGCGCGGGTCGTGGTCGGTCTTGTAGCCGATGAACTCCCCGTAGCGGTTCTGCGGGAACGGCACGCCGAGGTCGGCGAGGTGGAGGAACGCGCGCGCCGAGAGGGCCGCCTCGGCCAGGGCGTTGTCGCCGTCCATCGCGCCGCCGGAGTACAGCGTCTGCGCCATCTCGCGCACGGAGTCGCCGCTGTCCCCGGACAGGGTGAGCTTGTAGTACGTCTGCTTGTCCGACCCGGCGTTGCGGCTCGCGCCGGCGCCGATCTTGTCGGTGACCATGACGACGTCGTCCTGGCCGAACTCGACCAGCCGCTCGGCGGCGCAGTAGCCGGCGGACCCGGTGCCGACGACGACGGTGTTCGCGGTGACGACGGGGACCTCGCGGCCGCCGATGCGCAGGTTCTGGGGCTCGTGGGAAGTCACGGCAGGGGCCTCGTTCGTCTCAGAGGGTGGGGATGTGCATGCCGCCGTCGACGTTGACGACGTCGCCGGTGGAGTAGGGCATCTGGCCGGCGACGAGCTGGGCGACGGCGCCCGCGACGTCCGAGGGGCGGCCCCAGCGGGGGATGGGCGCGCCACCGGCGGCGAAGAACGCGTCGTACTTCTCCGTGACGCCGGCGGTCATGTCCGTGGCGATGATCCCGGGGCGGATCTCGTAGACGACGATGCCCTCGGGTGCGAGGCGTGCTGCCCACAGCTGGGTGGACATCGCCATGCCGGCCTTGGAGAGGCAGTACTCCCCGCGGTTGGTCGAGACGGTGACGGCGGAGGTCGAGGAGACGTTGACGATCGTGCCCACCGGCTCGTCGGGCAGTCCCGTGAGCTCGCCGCGGCGCTCGACCATGGTCCGCGCGACGAGCTGGGTGAGGAAGTAGGGCCCGCGGAGGTTGATGTCCATGACGCGGTCGTAGCTCTCGGGGGTGGCGACGAGGATGTCGTCCCGGACCGAGGGTGCGACGCCGGCGTTGTTGACGAGGACGTCGATGCGGCCCCACCGCTCGAGGGTGGCGGCGACGTAGCGCTCGTGGTCGGCGAGGTCCGCGACGGAGCCGCGGACGTAGATCGCCTCGCCGCGCTCGCGCAGCTGCGTCATGAGCTCGGCCGGCTCCTCGCGGGTGGCGAGGATCGCGACCGCGAAGCCCTCGTCGAGCAGGCGGGTGGTGATCCCCAGCCCGATGCCCCGGTTCCCACCGGTCACCATCGCTACCTTCGGCAACGTTCGTCCTCTCCGTCGAGTGCTCGAGCGGCAGGCGCCGCCGAGCCATCATGGCCCAGACGACCATGGAAGGCAAGCGCTTTCCCATCACCGGTCGGCCCGGTCGCCGCCTGGCCGGTGGCGCGGTCGGGAATGCGTCTTCCCCGCGCGAGCGCGCGGCTTCACCGGCACGACGTGATCACGATCACGCAACGGCCTTGCGCTGCGGCGCCCGGAGGCCTTACTGTCCGGAAAGCGCTTTCGAGAAGCGCGTCCGGAACCAATGAAGGAGGACGGATGTCAACGAAGCGGTTGACCCGGGGGATTGCTGCCGGCGCGGTGGCCATGATCGCACTCGCGGCTTGTGGCAGCGGCGGCGAGGACGGGGCCGGCAGCGGCTCCGACACCGACGAGCCCATCGTCATCGGCGTGTCCCTGCCTCTGACGGGTGACTTCGCCGAGCCCGGCAAGGGCGTCGAGCGCGGCTACGAGACGTGGGCGCAGGTCGTCAACGACAACGGGGGCCTCCTCGGCCGCCAGGTCGAGCTGAAGATCCTCGACGACGCGTCCGACGCCGCCCGCGTCGTGTCCGACTACGAGTCCCTCATCGCTCGCGACGAGGTCGACCTCCTCTTCGGGCCGTTCTCCACCCGCCTCGTCGTGCCCGCCTCCCGCGTGGCCAACGAGTACGGGATGCTCTTCGTCGAGCCGGCCGCGGCCGCCGCCGAGGTCTTCGAGAACGGCTTCGACAACATCTTCTACGCGGCCCCGGCCATCGCGCCGGACCACTACAACAACCTCGTGGACCACATCCTGTCGATGCCCGAGGACCAGCGGCCCCAGACGATGGCCGTCGCGGCCATGGACGACCCGTTCGCCCAGGGCACCGCCTACGGCCTGCGCGACAAGCTCGTCGAGGCTGGCGTCGAGCTCCTCGTCGACGAGGTCTACCCGCCGAACCAGACGGACTTCAACGCCATCGCCGCGCAGATCGCCGACGCGGACCCCGACCTCGTCGTCGGTGGCACCCAGTACCAGGACGCCGTCAACCTCATCCTCGCCCTGCAGCAGCTGAACTACCAGCCGCGCATGGCCGCCTTCTCCACGGCGCCGACGAACCCCGAGTTCCCGCAGGCCGTCGGCGGCGCGGTCGAGGGGATCCTGTCCCCGACCGGCTACTCCAACGCCGCGGAGTGGCCCTCCAACGCCGAGTTCGTCGAGGCGCACATCGCGCTCCACGGCGAGCCGCCGCAGGAGGACGAGGCCAACGCCTACACGACCGGTCAGGTCGTCGCGGCCGCGGTCGAGGCGGTCGGCTGCGCCGAGCAGGGCGAGTGCCAGCAGCAGCTCATCGACTACCTGCGCGGCGCGACCGTCGACACCGTCGTCGGACCGCTCGCGTGGGACGAGGCGGGCCGCCCCAACGGCGCGCACATGATCCTCCAGTACGTCGACGGCGAGATCGCCATCGTGCTCCCGGAGGACACCGCCACGGCCGAGTTCGTCTACCCGAAGCCGGAGTGGTGACCCAGCCGTGTCCCTCATCTTCCAGAGCCTGATCCTGGGCGTGCTGCTGGGAGGGCTCTACGCCCTCCTGGCAGCAGGGCTCACGCTCTACTTCGGGATCATGCGGGTGGTGATGCTCGCGCACGCGTCGTTCATCATCCTCGCGGCCTACATGGCGTGGAAGTTCTCCTCCGCGACCGGGCTGGACCCGATGCTCTCCCTCGTCATCACGATCCCGCTGTTCTTCGGCATCGGGTTCGCGATCCAGCGCTGGCTCATCAGCCGGCTCAAGCCGGCGACGATGACGATGATGTCGGTGCTCATCACCTTCGCCATCGCGCTCATCATCGAGGGCCTGCTCGGGCAGCTGTTCACCGGCACGCAGCGGCGCATCAACCTGCCCTACGGGGCGTCGAGCATCAGCTTCTTCGGTGCCTCGGTCCCCGTCGTGCAGATCATCTCCTTCGCGCTCGCCGCGCTCAGCCTCGTGGCGCTGTACCTCGTGCTCAAGAAGACCCGGTTCGGACGGGCGCTGCGCGCGACCATCCAGCACCGGGAGGCCGCCCAGCTCGTCGGCATCGACACGGACAGGACGGCGGGTCTGGGCTTCGGCCTCGGCCTGGCCACCGCCGCGGTCGGCGGCACCGCGCTCTCGCTGCAGGCGACGATCTACCCCTCGCTGCACTGGCACTGGATCGGCCCGCTCATGGCGATCATCGTCGTCGGCGGCCTGGGCTCCATCCCGGGGGCGGCGATCGCCGCCCTCGTGCTCGGGGTCATGCGCGTCATGCTCGAGCTGTGGTGGACCCCGACGTGGGCACAGACCATCTTCTACCTGGCCCTCTTCGTCACTCTCATGGTGCGGCCGCAGGGATTCTTCGGAGGTCGACTTGCCAAGCGTTTCTGACCAGCGGACCCGACCCCAGGTGCGCAGAGCCGCGGCCGGCGGCGTCGGCGGCACGGGCCGGCTCAAGCCGATCATCGCCATCGCCGTCGTCGTCGCGGTCCTCGCCCTGTGGCCCTCGGTCGCCCCCAACGCCTACATGCTCAGCGCCGGCGTCGTCGTCCTCAACTACGCGGTCCTCGCGACCGGGTGGAACATCATGGGCGGCTTCACCGGCTACATCTCCCTGGGTCACGTCGCCTTCTTCGGCCTCGGCTCCTACGGGACGGCGCTCCTGGTCATCCACACCGGGATGAACTGGCTCCTCGCCGCCCTCGTCTCCGGCGTCGCCGTCGCCCTCATCACGGTCCCGATCGGCTTCGCGGCCCTCCGGGTGCGCGGCTCGTCCTTCGTCATCGTGACGATCGCGCTCGTGCTCGTCCTCCAGCTCGTCTTCCAGAGCTGGAGCGTCGTCACCGGGGGCTCCTCCGGCCTGGTCGTCCCGCGGCCCTTCCCGGACATGCTCCGCCCCGAGCACCACGAGACGTTCTTCTACATCTTCCTCGGCCTGCTCGCCGTCACCCTGCTCATCTGGACGCTCATCGACCGCTCGCGGTTCGGTGCCTCGCTCAAGGGCGTGCGGGAGGACGAGGACAAGGCCGAGTCGCTCGGTGCCCCCACGGGCAAGCTCAAGCTCGTCGCCTTCGTCATCTCGGCGTTCGTCGTCGCGGTCGCCGGCGGCTTCTACGCCCTCTGGTTCGGCGACCTCGACCCGCTCTTCCAGTTCCGCATCGTGCTCAGCTCCTGGATCGTCCTCATGGCGCTCCTCGGCGGAGTGCGGTTCCTCTTCGGTCCGCTCCTCGGCGCGATCGTCGTCGGCTCCTCGCTGGAGTACTTCGTGCTCAACCACGGCGACACCCAGTTCCACCTCGTCGCCACCGGCCTGCTCCTCGGCCTGGTCGTCCTGTTCCTGCCCGACGGCGTCCTCACCGGCGTCATGCAGTTCGTCCGCCGCTTCCGGCCCGAGGCGACCTCGATCCGCGAGGTGTCCGCCGAGGAGCTGCGCGCGCAGCAGGAGGCGGGCCGCTCCCAGACCCGGAAGGAGGCCGGCGATGACTGACGCGACGCGCGGCACGGTCCTGCGGACCGAGGCCATGACGAAGTCCTTCGGCGGCGTGCGCGCCGTCGACGAGGCGACGACGGAGTTCTACGCGGGCAGGATCAACGGGCTCATCGGGCCCAACGGCTCGGGCAAGACGACGTTCTTCAACTGCGTCACCGGCATGATCCGGCCCGACTCGGGCACCGTGACGATGCACGGCAAGGACGTCACCAGGTGGGCGCCGCACAAGATCGCCCGGGCGGGCCTGGGCCGCAGCTTCCAGCTGTGCCGGGTCTTCCCGCGGATGACGGTGCTGGAGAACATGCTCGTCGCCGTGCAGCCCCGCTCGCTCGGGGAGTACCTCGCGAACACCAGGAACCCCGAGACGGTGGAGAAGGCTCGCGCCATGCTCGCCCGGGTGGGCATCGACCACCTGGAGAGCTCCGAGGCGCGCGACATCTCCTACGGCCAGCAGAAGCTCCTCGAGCTCGGCTCCACGCTCATGACCGACCCGCCGTTCGTCATGCTCGACGAGCCGGCGGGCGGGGTGAACCCGGCGCTCATCGAGCGCATCGCCGTGCTCGTCAAGGAGCTCAACGACGAGGGGACGACCTTCCTCATCGTCGAGCACAACATGGAGCTCATCATGAGCCTGTGCGACCACATCGTGGTCTTCGACCGTGGCCGCCCGATCGCGTCGGGCACGCCCGCCGCCGTCCAGGCCGACCCGAAGGTGCTGGAGGCATACCTTGGCGTCTGACGTCGTTCTCGAGCTCACCGACATCCAGGCCGGCTACGGCAAGGCGGCGCTGGTCCTGCGTGGCCTGTCCATCCAGGTGCGCCGCGGGGAGGTGGTCTGTCTCGTCGGCCCGAACGGCGCCGGCAAGTCCACCGTCCTCAAGGTCGCCAGCGGCATGCTCAAGCCGCGCGAGGGCACGGTCCACCTCAACGGCACGGACGTCACCGGGCAGGGCCCGCAGCAGCTGCTGCGTGCCGGGCTCTCCCACGTCCTGCAGGGTCACTCCGTGTTCCGGGAGATGACCGTGGAGGAGAACATCATGCTCGGCGGGTACTCCCTGCAGGACCAGTCGGTCCTCCCGGAGCGCTGCGAGTACGTCAAGGAGGTGTTCCCGCTCGTCGCCGAGCGGTGGGGCGAGACGGCCGGCCTGCTCTCCGGCGGCCAGCAGAAGCAGGTCGAGTTCGCCCGCGCCCTGGTCATCCGGCCCGACGTCGTCCTGCTGGACGAGCCGTCGATGGGCCTGGACCCCAAGCGCGTGACGACGATCTTCGAGCAGGTCGACCGCATGCGCCAGGCCGGCGTCGCCGTCCTCCTCGTCGAGCAGAACGCGCGCCGGGCGCTGGAGATGGCCGACATCGGCTGCGTCCTCGACCTCGGCCGCGTCTTCACCTCCGGACCGGCCCGGGAGCTGCTCGCCGACCCCAAGCTCAGCGACCTCTACCTCGGGGGCCGTCCGGCCACGGCCTGAGCCCCGCACACCACCGCCGCCGGCCGGGTCCTCCACGGACCCGGCC
>NZ_VDFS01000043.1:77860-111576 GCF_006151955.1 Georgenia sp. 311
GCCGTCGGGGGCGCGGACGACGGGGACCTGCTCGTCCTGGACGATCCGGCCGCCGTCGGTGCTCGCCCGCCCGCCGTCCATCGCCTGCGGCGTGCCGTGGGACAGGACGTGCTCGCCGGCGCTCAGCTCACGGATGGCGATGGCGCGCACCCGGTCGGGGTGCTCGCGGGCGAGCTCGGAGTAGATGTCGGGGTCGTGCTGGCCGTCGTCACCGACGAGCAGCCACGTGATCTCGGGGAAGTCGATGAGCAGCCGACGCAGGCTCATGCGCTTGTGCTCCTGCCCGCTGCGGAACCAGCCGGAGTTCGTCGGCCCCCAGTCGGTCATGAGCATCGGCCCGGAGGGCAGCCCGGTGCGCCGGAAGAACCGCTCGAGGGCGGGCACGACGTTCCACGCGCCGGTCGACAGGTAGAGCACCGGGGTGCCCGGCCGCGTCTCCTGGACGTGCCCGAACAGCTCGGCCATCCCGGGGACGGCCTGACGGCTGCTCGTGTGCCGCAGGAAGGTGTTCCACGCGGCGACGAGCGGGCGGGGCACGCGGGTGACCATGACGGTGTCGTCGATGTCGCTCACCACCGCGAAGCGCGTCTCGGGCCCGATGACGAGGACGCGCGCGGTGGCCGGTGCGGCGCCCTGCGCGCGGACGGCGACGTCGTGCCAGCCCGGCGTCAGGCCGTGGTCCGGGACGAGGAGGTCGAGGTAGCCGTCGCGGTCGGCCCGCGTGGGGTAGGTGCGGCCGGCGATCTCCACCTCGATCGGCAGGTGGGCGACGGGTGTGGTGACGAAGGAGCGCCAGCCGCGCTCGGCCTCCTGGGCCTCGTCGAGCTCGTGCTCGGTGGCGCCGGCGTCGGCCGCGGTGCGGCCGGTGTCCTCGGTGAGGAGGGCGCGGGCGAGGACCCGCAGCTTCTCGGGGCTACCGTAGCCGGTGTAGGTGATCGTCGTGGGGCGCCAGCCGCGCTTGCGCAGGAAGGGGACGAGCCGTCGGTTGAGGCCGTCCTCGAGCGTGGCGCCGAGAGGGGGTCGGGACATGCCCTCGACCGTAGAGCAGCACCGCGGCCCTGGCTCCTCGAGAGCGCAGGGCCGCGGGTGGGATCAGCGCGCCGGGGGCGGCGGGTTGCCGATGTCGCGGTGCTCGACGTACTCCGTGTGGCTCGTGTCCCGATGCTGGCGCTGGCGCTGCATCGCGAACGCGAGGACCAGCGCCAGAACGCCGGCGCCCATGAGGATGAAGCCGATCGTGTTGATGTTGAGGATCTCCCACATGTCGGGGCTCAGCCCGAATGCGAGGACGGCTCCGACCGCGATGAGGAAGATGCCTCCACCGATTCCCATTGTCACGTCCCTTTCCGTAGACGACGGGCCGAGTGTGGCGGTACTCCGCGCCGCCCGCACGCCGAGAGCGGCGCCCGGGCGGCGGCGGGGTCAGCGCAGCGCGGCGTCGACGACGGCCTTGGCCTCGGTCTGGACCTGGGCGAGGTGCTCCTCGCCCTTGAACGACTCGGCGTAGATCTTGTAGACGTCCTCGGTACCGGAGGGGCGGGCCGCGAACCACGCGTTCTCGGTCGTCACCTTGAGCCCGCCGATCGGCTCGTCGTTGCCGGGCGCGCGGACCAGCCGGGCGGTGATCTCCTCCCCGGCGAGCGTCGTCGCCGTCACGGCGTCGGGGCTGAGCGCAGCCAGCCTGGCCTTCTGCTCGCGGGTGGCGGGGGCGTCGATGCGCGCGTAGGCGGAGGCCCCGTACCGCTCGACCTGCTCGAGGTGGAGCTGGCTCGGGCTGCGCCCGGTGACCGCGAGGACCTCCGAGGCGAGCAGGCTGAGGAGGATGCCGTCCTTGTCGGTCGTCCACACCGAGCCGTTGCGGCGCAGGAACGAGGCGCCGGCGGACTCCTCGCCACCGAAGCCCACGGAGGAGTCGAGCAGGCCGGGGACGAAGTACTTGAAGCCCACCGGGACCTCGAGCAGCTGCCGCCCGAGGCCGGCCGTCACCCGGTCGATGAGGGCGGAGGACACGAGGGTCTTGCCGACGGCCGCCTGGGCGGGCCAGTCGGGCCGGTGGGTGAGGAGGTACTCGATCGCGACGGCGAGGAAGTGGTTGGGGTTGAGCAGGCCGTGGTCCGGCGTGACGATGCCGTGCCGGTCGGAGTCGGCGTCGTTGCCGGTGGCGATGTCGTAGGGCGCCGGGCCGCCGTCGGCCGGCTGCATGATCGCCAGGAGGGAGGCCATCGCCGAGGGCGAGGAGCAGTCCATCCGGATCTTGCCGTCCCAGTCGAGGGTCATGAAGGACCACGTGGGGTCGACGGTCGGGTTGACGACGGCGAGGTCCAGCCCGTAGCGCTCGCCGATCGCGCCCCAGTACTCCACCGCGGCGCCGCCGAGGGGGTCGGCCCCGATCCGCACGCCCGCCCGCGCGATCGCCTCGAGGTCGATGACGCCGGCGAGGTCGTCGACGTAGGCGGCGAGGAAGTCGTGCCGGCGGGTGGTCTCGGCCCGCAGCGCCCGCTCGAGCGGCATCCGGGGGACGGCCGCGACGCCGGAGCGCAGGATCTCGTTGGCCCGCGCGGCGATCCAGGACGTCGCGTCCGAGCCGGCCGGGCCGCCGTGCGGCGGGTTGTACTTGAAGCCGCCGTCACCGGGCGGGTTGTGGGACGGCGTGACGACGATGCCGTCGGCGCGCCCCGGGCCCTGGACGCGCACGCCCGCAGCGGTCCCGGCGCCGTTGGCGAGGAGGATCGCGTGCGAGACGGCGGGCGTGGGGGTCCACGAGTCGCGCGCGTCGATGCGCAGCTCGACGCCGGCGGCGGCGAGCACCTCGACGGCCGTCTGCCAGGCCGGCCCGGACAGGGCGTGGGTGTCGCGGCCGATGAACAGCGGGCCGTCGGTGCCCTGCGAGCGGCGGTACTCGACGATCGCCGCCGTCGTCGCGATGATGTGCGCCTCGTTGAACGCGGAGTCGACGCTCGAGCCGCGGTGTCCCGAGGTGCCGAAGGCCACGTGCTGGGCTGGGTCGTCCATGTCGGGAGTGCGGTCGTAGTAGGCCGCGAGGATCACGTCGACGTCGATGAGGTCCTCGGGCAGGGCAGGGGTACCGGCTCGCTCGTGCATGCCCCGATCCTGCCATCCGTCCCGCCGCCCTGCCGTCCTCTTCGCCGTGGCGCCGTCCGCGGTGGGGGAGGGCTACGGTGGGCGCCATGGAGGACCTCGACCAGCCCGCCGACCTCACCGTCCGCGACCTCGACCCGTCCGCCCCCGTCCCGCCCGGCCACGCCGTCCTCGACGTGCGCGAGCAGGACGAGTGGGACGCCGGCCACGCCCCCGGCGCCCTCCACGTCCCCCTCGGCGAGCTGCCCGCCCGCCTCGAGGAGCTGCCCGAGGAGGACCTCCTCGTCGTGTGCCGCTCCGGGGGCCGCTCGGCGCGGGCGACCGCGTGGCTCAACCACCACGGCTTCACCGCGCGGAACCTCGTGGGAGGCATGCGCGAGTGGCACGCCGCGGGCCTGCCGATGGTGAGGGACGACGGCAGCGAGCCGTACCTGCTCTAGGCACCGATAGGGTTGTCGACCATGGGTAAGAAGAGTCGTAAGCGCCAGTCCCCGCAGCCGTCGCGCCCCAAGCGCGTCGAGGTGCCCTTCGTCGAGCGTCCCTTCGAGGGCCTGCCCGGGGAGACCGACTGGGTCGCCATGCGCGAGGTCGTCCCGGCAGCCACCGCGACGGTGCGCACGACCGAGGAGTACGGGGCCCGTGAGGTCGTCGTCGCGACGATGCTCCCGGACCTGTGGCCCGCGCTGCACCGGGAGGACGGCACCGTCCTCGTCGGCCTGCAGACCGCCGCGAAGTCCGGCGACGCGAGCCGCGACGTCGCCGCGGCGCTGCTCCTCGCCCTCGACGCCGAGCCCGGCACCCCGGTGACCAACCTCGGGATCCTCGAGCCCGGCCCGCGCCTCCAGGACGTCCTCGACCTCTCGCTGCCGTTCGAGCCCGTCCTCCACGACGACTTCGGCTTCTGGCTCCCCGAGGACCAGGCCGAGGACGCCGACGTCACCGCCGCCATCGAGCAGTCCAGCGAGGGCATCGTCCCGACCGTCAAGGTCGAGGGCGTCGAGTCGGCCTACTGGTGCCGGATGGGCCGGGAGTTCCTCCGCTGGGCGCGTCCCGAGCCGCAGGAGGCCGTGCTCGACGCCGTCGCCCGTCTCCACGCGCGCCGCGAGTCCGAGCTCGAGGAGGGCGCCCGGTTCGTCGGCGCGTTCCGCACGAGCGGGATCCTCGTGCCGGTGTGGGAGCTCGCCCCGGGCACCGAGGCCGACGAGCTCGCCGGCCCGTGCGCCGAGTTCGACAAGCGGCTGACCGCCGCGCTCGCCGAGGAGGGCCCGCTGGACGCGGACGCCCGCCGCGCCCGCGCCGGCATCGTCTCCCGCCAGGTGACGTTGCGCTGAGCCCTGCCCGTGGACCTGCGCACACACCGCGACCCTGACTACGCTCGGAGCGTGAACCGGCGGCCGAGCTCCCAGCGGGTGGCCGTCGTCATCCCTGCGAAGGACGAGGCAGGCCGCATCGCGGCCACGGTGAGGGCAGCCCGGGCGATCCCGCACGTCGACCTCGTCGTCGTCGTCGACGACGGCTCCACCGACGAGACCCAGCACGTCGCCCGGGCGGCCGGTGCGGTCGTCGTGCGGCACTCGGTCAACCGGGGCAAGGCCTCGGCGATGGAGACCGGTGCGTCGGTCGTCGCCATGCGCGACGTGTCCGACGGACCGGCGCGGCTGCTGCTGTTCATCGACGGCGACCTCGGGGAGACCGCCGTCGGAGTCACCCCGCTCGTCGACACCGTCCTGTCCGGCGTCGCCGACTGCGCGATCGCGGCCCTCCCGCCGCAGCCCGGCGCGGGAGGCCGCGGGATCGTCGTCGGCAAGGCGCGGCGGGCGATCGCCCGCGCCACCGGGTGGGTCCCCACGCAGCCGCTCTCCGGCCAGCGGTGCCTCACCCGCGAGGCCTTCGAGGCGGCGGTGCCGCTGGCGCCGGGCTGGGGCGTGGAGACGGGCATGACGATCGACCTGCTCGTCAAGGGCTTCACGCTCGTCGAGGTGCCGTGCGACCTGCGCCACCGGGCGAGCAAGAACGACTGGGCGGGCCAGCTCCACCGCGCCGCGCAGTACCGCGACGTCGCCCTCGCCGCCGCGGTGCGGTGGGCCAAGGGTGTGCGGGTGGACCTGCGCGAGCTCGGTGACCAGCCGGTCCGCCAGGAGCCCGGCCGCCCCTACCGCGCGGTGCGCTCCACCTGACCCGCCGGGAGCTCCTCGCCCCGCAGCCGCAGCAGCCAGCCGGCCACCACGCCGATGAGCAGCGGGACGGCCAGGGAGATCCCGATCGCCGGGATGACGATGCCGGAGTCGTTGACCGCGAAGCCGATCCCGAGCGCGACGGCGACGGCCACGAGCGCCGGGCGGAGCATGCACGCGTCGGCGTCGAGGCGGCGCAGCGAGGAGCCCTCGGCGAGCCAGCCGTAGGCGGCGTGGTCCCCCGAGCGGGCGGCGCGCCGCAGGGGCTGGGTGAGGACGAGGACGACGAGCGCGATGCCACCGACCGCGAGGAAGGTGAGCGTCGAGCCGAAGAGGTTGGACAGGTTCTGCCCGAGCTTGCGCAGGACGACGTCGAGCAGCCCGCCGTCGAGCACGGTCTCGACGAACCGGCCGAGGTGGCTGCGCTCGTCCGCCGGCCGCAGCCAGTCGAGCACCGAGAAGGACAGGGCGATGACGGCGGCGGCGCCGAGGACGAGGACCACCCGGCGCCACGTGAGACGGACCCCCAGGGCGAGCAGCGCGAGGATGATGAACGCCGGGAGCAGCGCGGGAGGTCCGCCGAAGTCGGCGCCGATGCCGGGCGCGCCGTTGAGGACCGTGGCCACCACGCCGACGACGCCGACGACGGCGGCCGCGGCGACGCGCCGGCCGCGCCGGACGAGCGGCTCGGCGAGACAGCTCGCGGCGAGGAGGGTGCTCGTCGCCCACAGCGCGAACGAGGAGTTGTTGATCCCGTAGAAGCGCCCGCCGACCTGCGGCTGGACCCCCATGAGCGCCGCGAGCTGGAGCCGTGCGCCGGTGAGGACGTCGACAGCGAGGACGAACGCGGTGAGCCCGGCGACGACGGCGACCGGCGCGAGCAGCTGCCGACGCCACGGCCGGGCCAGCGCGAGGCCCGCGACGAGCGCCGCGATCGCCAGGGTGACCGTGTAGACGACGAGGCCCGGTGAGCTCGAGCGCCACCACGGCACGAGGTTGGCGAGGTAGCTGCCGAGCGGCACGGCCGCGACGGTGACCGCGACGGCGCGCAGGACGCGCAGCGCGGAGTCGGGGTGCAGGGCGCGCACGGCGCGGGCCAGCCCGGCCCGCGAGCGGTGGCCGTCGAGCCAGCGGCCGACGCGGTCGATGACCCGCCGGTTGAGGCCGACGGTGACGATCGCGTAGAGCGCGAGGTTGAGCAGGACGAGGCCGGAGAAGAAGGGGGCGGTGAGCGGGCGGACCGCCATCGCGTGCCGGTTCTCGTCGACGAGGGTCGCGATGCGGTCGGCGCCGTCGGTGCCGGACGGTTCGGTGCGCATCGGGGCGCCGGCGAGGCCGGAGGGGGCGGTGAGCGAGAGACGGGCGAGGAGCGTGGGCAGGAGGTCGGTCGACTGGACCATGCCCGGCTGGCGGGTGGAGCGGGTCTCGAGCAGCCCCGCAGGGCTGTCGGGGGAGCGCAGCGTCATGAGCTGCATCGAGGGCGTGCGCCCGGAGTCGGCGAGCGAGGCGACGAGCACCGTGGCGTCCGCGGGCAGGGCGGCGAGGGCGGCGGCGGCCCGCTGCTCGACGGCGGCGACCTGGGCCGTGCGGTCCGGCTCGGCGAGCGGCCACGCCGGGGCCGTCTGCTCCACCTCGGGGTCGAAGCGCGGGTCGTCGGCCGGGACGAGGGAGTGGCTGCGGTCCCGCACGGCGCCGAGGTCGACGACGACGAGCTCGGCCTCCGCGGCCGCCCGGGCGACCGTCTCGGTGAGCCGCGCGGGTTCCCCCGGACGTGGGGCGTACTGCCCGACGACCCGTCCGTCGGCGTCGGCCAGCGCGATCGCGGCGCCGGGCCCGATCGCCGCGGCGCTGACGCCCTGCTCGGCGAGGAGGTCGCCGAACAGGCCGGGCCGCGCGTCGTAGGAGGCCTCGGACGCCGCGGTGAGGTAGTCCGACCATCCGGGGACGACGCCGTCGGTGGGGTCCTCGAGCATCCGGCAGGCGGGGGCGGGCACGTCCGCGGCGCGGCGGCCGGCCGAGACCACCAGCCAGCCGTCCGCGGGGCAGGTGAAGGAGCGCACCGAGCGCACGACCATGTTGGCCACGCCCGCCTCGTCCGCCAGGCCCCAGAGGGTCGGGGTGGCGACGGCGGAGAGGTCGCCCCAGCGCAGCCCCCCTGTCCCGAGGACCACGACCGGTCCCTCCGGCGCTGCGGCCTCGTCCTCCTGGGTCGCGCCGAACGCCGCCCCGGCGAGCGGGAGGACGAGCGCGGCGACGAGGACGAGGGCGAGCAGCGCGAAGCCCACCCGCTGGACATTCCGACGACGCCTCACCCCGGCAGCCTACGTGGCGGCCCGGGCCGACTCATCTGGCCTAGGCTCTGGCGCAGCGTCCCGGCGCGCCGAACCACGAGGAGACCCGATGCCCGACCAGCCTGTCGCCCGCTACACCTACCTCGGCCCCGAGGGCACCTTCACCGAGGCGGCGCTGCGTGCCTTCGTCGGGACCGAGCAGGTGGACAGCGAGCCGGCGGCCGACGTCGTCTCCGCGCTCGAGGCGGTGCGCGGCGGGCACGCGGACCTCGCCGTCGTGCCCATGGAGAACTCCGTCGAGGGCGGGGTCAACGTCACCATGGACACCCTCGCCGGGTCGCGCGAGCCGCTCGTCATCGTCGGGGAGGTCGTCGTCCCGGTGTCGTTCGTCCTCGCCGTCGTCCCCGGCACCCGGCGCGAGGACGTGCGCTGGATCTCCACCCACCCCCACGCGTGGGCGCAGTGCCGCGGCTGGGTCGCCCGCGAGCTGGCCGACGCCGCCCACATGCCGGCGACGTCGACGGCGGCCGCCGCGGCGCTCCTCGCCGAGCGGGGCCGCGAGGCCGGGTTCGACGCCGCGCTCTGCTCGGCGCTGTCGGCGCAGCGGTACGGGCTCGAGACGCTCGCCGAGGGCGTGGCGGACAACCCGCACGCCGTCACCCGCTTCGTCGTCGTCTCCCGCCCCGGCCCGCTGCCCGAGGCGACGGGCGCGGACAAGACCACCCTCATGGTCCACCTGCCCGACAACGAGGCAGGGGCGCTGCTCACCATGCTCGAGCAGTTCGCCGTTCGCGGCGTCAACCTCTCGCGCATCGAGTCGCGCCCGATCGGGGACTCCCTGGGCCGGTACTCCTTCTCCATGGACCTCGAGGGGCACGTCGCCGAGGAGCGGGTGGCCGCGGCCCTCATCGGCCTGCACCGGGTGTGCCCGCTCGTGCGCTTCCTCGGGTCCTACCCGCGCTGGGACCGCAGGGCCCCGCACATGGCGCCGGGGACCCACGACGCCGACTTCGTCGCCGCCCGCGAGTGGGTCGAGGACCTGCGCGCGGGCCGCGTCTGACGCTGTCTCAGGCGGTCCGCACGACGAGGCCGGCGGGCTGGACGCGGGCGTGGACGACGGTCGCCTCCCCGAGGAGGTCGCCGTCCACCTGGACGTGCTCGGGCTCCTCGGTGCGGATCGTCAGCGTCCGGGTGCGCCGGAACTCGATGGTGCCGGTGCTGTAGGGGAGCAGGTCGCGACGGACGCCCAGGCCCTGGAGGACGACCTTGCGCAGCAGGTCGGCCCACCCGATGATCCCGCCGCGGGTGTCGATCGCGGCGATGTCGAGCCAGCCGTCGTCGAGCTGGGCGTCGGGCAGGAGGACGACGCCGCCGGGCAGCCGCCCGCAGTTGGCGACGAGCACGGTCCGGGCCTGGAAGGTGTCGCTCTGCCCGGACTCGCCGAGCTCGAGGGTGGCGCGCATCTTGCGGCCGAGGAGGTGGCGCACCCCGCCGACGAAGTAGGCGACCCACCCGATGCGGGCCTTGAGGTCGTCCGGGGCCCCGCCGACCATCGCGGCGTCGAAGCCCATGCCGCCGATGACGAGGAAGACGTGCTCCTTGTCCAGGTCGGCGCCGGGCACCTCCCCGGCGGTGACGTCCGGGGCCTGGGTGCCGCCCGGGGGCGTGGCCGCGACCTCGGTGCGCCCGGGCTCACCGCGGTAGACGTCGTGCTCCGGGTCGCTCGCCGCACGCGGGCGCTCGATGCGCAGCCAGCCGAGGTCCATGGCCCGGTTCCGGCCGGTGAGGGCGATGGTCACCATGTCGCGGTGGCCGGTGAGCGGGAGGTCGAGGTTGCGGGCCAGGAGGTTGCCCGTGCCGAGCGGGAGGATGCCCATCGGGGTGGTCCTGCCCGCCAGGCCCTCGGCGACCGCCCGCACGGTGCCGTCCCCGCCGGCGGCGACGACGACGGAGGCGCCCTTCTCGAGCGCCTCGCGCACCTGGCCGACGCCCGGGTCCTCGACCGTCGTCTCGAGCCAGATCGGCTCGGGGAGCCCGGAGTCGGCGGCGACCTCGGCGACGAGCGCGCGGAGGCGCTCACCGTCCGCGCTCTTGGACGGGTTGAAGACGACGGCGGGAGGCCCGCTGGGGCGCTCGTCGGGTGTCGTCACCGGGTCCTCGTGGGAGAAGGGCGGCGTGCGGCGCCCCAGCGCGCGCAGGACGACGAGCCCGATGACGAGCCCCGCGACCGCGACGACGAGTGCGATGACCGCGACCCACTGCTCCCAACCCACGCCCGCACCGTACTGGCTGGCGGGCCGGCGCGCTCAGCAGGTGTCGACGGACGCTCCTCGCCGGTCGGTCGACGGGTGCCCCGGCGGGCTTGCCGGGCGGCCGGCCGGCCCGTGGCGGGTCAGGCCTGGGTGTCCTCGGCGTGGAGGCGCGGGATGCGCTCGCCGCCGGGCCGCACGCCGACCATGCCGGCGTAGAAGGCCCGGATGGCGTCCATGTCGGAGTGCACGTCGCCGGTCATCGTCAGCGTCGGGCCCAGGCCGGTGGTCATCGTGCGGCGGTCGACGAAGCCGAGAGTCACCGTCATCCCGGTCTCGCGGGCGATGCGGTAGAAGCCGGACTTCCAGTACGGCACCGGGCTGCGCGAGCCCTCGGGGGTGATGACGAGGTAGGTGGGGCCGTTCTGGCGCACCCGGTCGACGATGTGGTCGACGAGCCCGGCCGGGTTCTCCCGGTGGACCGGGATGCCGCCGAGCATGCGCATGACCGGCCCGAAGGGGCGCTTGAAGAGGCTGTCCTTGCCGAGCCACCGGACGTTGATGCCCCAGTGCCAGGCGAGCGCGAGCATGATGACGAAGTCCCAGTTCGACGTGTGCGGCGCTCCGATGAGGATGCCGCCGCCGCCCGGAGGGGGCGGCGTGGGGTCGGGGGACCAGCGGCTCACTCGCCAGTAGGCCTGGGCCAGGGCATGTCGAATCCTCACGACCCAGACCTTAGTGGTCGCCGCCGCCCGGTCCTGCCGGTGAGCGGTGGGCCGTGCCCGGATAGGCTCGTCCCGTGATCGATCTCAGAGCCATGCGTGAGGATCCCGACGTCGTCCGCGCCAGCCAGCGCGCCCGAGGCGAGGACCCTGCCCTCGTCGACCGTGCCCTGGCCGCCGACGAGCGGCGCCGCGCCACCCTCACCACGTTCGAGGAGCTGCGCTCGGAGCAGAAGGAGGTCAGCCGCTCGGTCGGCAAGGCCTCCCCGGAGGAGCGGCCCGCCGTCCTCGCCCGCGCGAAGGAGCTCGCCGAACGGGTCAAGGTCGCGGAGCGGGAGGCCGCCGTCGCCGCGGAGGAGGCCGAGTCCGCGGCCATGCGGCTGTCGAACGTCGTCGTCCCCGGGGTGCCCGAGGGGGGTGAGGACGACTACGTCGTCCTGCGCACCGAGGGGGAGCGTCGCGCGCTCGAGCAGGTGCGCGACCACCTCGAGCTCGCCGAGGGACTGGCGGCCATCGACGTCAAGCGCGGCGTCAAGGTCTCCGGGGCCCGTTTCTACTTCCTCACCGGTGTGGGGGCGCGGCTCGAGCTGGCGCTGCTCAACGCCGCGATGGACCAGGCCGTGGCGGCCGGGTTCACCCCGATGATCACCCCGACGCTGGTGAGCCCCGAGATCATGCGCGGCACCGGGTTCCTCGGCGCGCACGCCGACGAGATCTACCACCTGGAGACCGACGACCTCTACCTCACGGGCACCTCCGAGGTGGCGCTCGCGGGCTACCACGCCGAGGAGATCCTCGACCTGTCCGGCGGCCCGCTGCGCTACGCCGGCTGGTCCACCTGCTACCGGCGCGAGGCCGGCTCCTACGGCAAGGACACCCGCGGCATCATCCGCGTCCACCAGTTCAACAAGGTGGAGATGTTCAGCTACACCACGGTCGAGGACGCGCAGGACGAGCACGCCCGCCTCCTGGCCTGGGAGGAGGAGATGCTCGCCAAGGTCGAGCTGCCCTACCGGGTCATCGACGTCGCCGCGGGCGACCTCGGCTCCTCCGCCGCCCGGAAGTTCGACTGCGAGGCCTGGCTGCCCAGCCAGGAGCGCTACATGGAGGTCACCTCGACCTCGAACTGCACGACCTTCCAGGCCCGCCGTCTCGGCGTGCGCCACCGCGGCGCCGGCGGCACCCAGCCGGTCGCCACGCTCAACGGCACGCTCGCCACGACCCGCTGGCTCGTCGCGATCCTGGAGAACCACCAGCTGCCGGACGGCTCGGTGCGCGTCCCGGAGGGCCTGCGTCCCTACCTCGGCGGGCTCGAGGTGCTCACCCCGGTGGACGGCCGATGACGCTGACCGTCGACACCGTCCGCGCGCACCTGCCCGCCTCCGTCCCGGCCGCCGGGCCGGAGCTGCTCGTCGCCCTCGACATCGACGGCACGCTCGTCGACCACGAGCAGCGGATGACGACGGCGGTGCGCGAGGCGGTCGGCGCGGTGCGCGACGCCGGCGCGCACGTCGTGCTGTCCACCGGTCGGTCGGTCTCCGCCGTCCTGCCGATCCTCGAGGAGCTCGAGCTGGGGCACGGGTGGGCGGTGTGCTCCAACGGCGCGGTGTGCCTGCGCCTGGATCCCGCCCTCGAGGGTGGCTACGAGATCAGCGACGTCATCACCTTCGACCCCGAGCCCGCGCTGCGGCTGCTGCGCCGCGAGCTGCCCGACGCGCTCTACGCCGTCGAGGACCTTGGCCGCGGGTTCAAGGTGACCAGCCCGTTCCCGTTCGGTGAGCTGAGCGGCGAGGTGACCGTCGTCGACTTCGAGGACCTGCTCACCGCGCCCGCCAGCCGCGTGACGATCCGCGCCCCGCACCTGTCCGCGGAGGACTTCCACGCCCTCGTCGACCGGGTGGGGCTGCACGGCGTCTCCTACGCCGTCGGCTGGACCGCGTGGCTCGACCTCGCGCCCGACGGTGTGTCCAAGGCTTCCGCGCTGGAGATGCTCCGTGAGCGCACCGGCGTGGCCCCGGGGGCCACGGTGGCCGTGGGGGACGGCCGCAACGACGTCGAGATGCTCGGCTGGGCGGGCCTGGGCGTGGCCATGGGCGACGCCGACGACGTCACCCGCGCGGCCGCGGACCTCGTCACCGGGCCGGTCGACGCCGACGGCGTCGTCCCCGTGCTCGAGGCTCTGCTGCGCGGCTGAGCCGGGCCCTTTGGTCCCGCCCGGTGGGGGGCGGTGCGATGCGTGACCAGATCGTTACCCCCCACACGGGTGAAAACCTTGCTGAAATCCGGCTGCAGCGGTTTGTTGGAGACGTGCACACATCTGTGTGCCTGTTCGACGACGTCGTTGGAGGAGATCGATGAAGATGCTCAAGCACAGGCGGACAAGGGTTCTGCTGGCGGGAACCGCCGGGCTGGCCCTCGTCCTGGGCGCGTGTGGGGGCGCGGACGACCTCGGCGGCGGTGGCGGTGGGGGCAGCGACACCGAGACCGATGCGACCGGCAGTGGGGCCGACTGCTCCGCCTTCGAGGAGTACGGGACCTTCGACGGGGAGACCGTCACGGTCTTCAGCTCCATCCGCGAGGTGGAGGCTGACCAGCTCCAGGACACCTTCGAGGCGTTCACCGAGTGCACCGGCATCACCGTGGAGCACAACGGCTCCGGTGAGTTCGAGCAGCAGGTGGTCGTCCAGGCCGAGGGCGGCAACGCCCCCGACATCGCGATCTTCCCGCAGCCCGGCCTCCTGCAGCGCATGGTCGCCGACGGCCACCTCGTCCCGGCCCCCGACACCGTGGAGGCCAACGCCGACGAGGGCTGGAGCGAGGACTGGAAGGCCTACGGCACGGTCGACGGCGAGTTCTACGCCGCGCCGCTCATGTCGAGCGTGAAGTCCTTCGTCTGGTACTCGCCCAGTGCGTTCGAGGAGAACGGCTACGAGGTCCCCGAGACCTGGGACGAGCTCATGGCCCTGACCGAGCAGATCTCCGCCGACCACGGCTCGGAGACCGTCAAGCCCTGGTGCCAGGGCATCGAGTCCGGCGGCGCGACCGGCTGGCCGGCCACCGACTGGATCGAGGACCTCGTCCTGCGGTCCGCCGGCGCCGAGGCCTACGACCAGTGGGTCACGGGCGAGCTCGCGTTCAACTCCCCGGAGATCGTCGAGGCGGTCGACATGGCCGGCGCGATCCTCAAGAACGACGACTACACCAACGGCGGCATCGGCGACTCCCGCTCCATCGCCACGACGTCCTTCAACGACGGCGGCCTGCCGATCCTCGAGGGCAACTGCTTCATGCACCGCCAGGCCTCCTTCTACGAGGCCCAGTGGCCCGAGGGCACCGACGTCAGCCCCGACGGCGACGTCTTCGCCTTCTACCTGCCGGGCGTGACCGCCGAGGAGGCCCCGCTGCTCGTCGCCGGTGAGTTCGTCGGCGCGTTCAACGACGAGGAGGCCACCCAGGCCGTCCAGGCCTTCATGTCCTCCGGCGAGTGGGCCAACACCCGCGTCGAGATCGGCGGCGTGGTCTCCGCGAACCGCGCGGTCGACCCGGAGGCCGCGTCCTCCGACGTGCTGCGCCTGGCGATCGAGCTGCTGCAGGACGAGAACGCCGTCGCCCGCTTCGACGGCTCGGACCTCATGCCGTCCGAGGTCGGTGCCGGGTCCTTCTGGACCGGGATGGTCGAGTGGATCAACGGCGCGGACACCCAGGGCGTGCTCGACACCGTCGAGCAGTCCTGGCCGTGATCTGACGGTCCGACGGGGGTGCGGCGACCCGCCGCGCCCCCGTCGGCGTCATGAAGGAGCCGATGATGGATTTCTTCCTGTACTCGAAGGTCGGCCAGATGCTCCTGGCCGTCATCGCCCTGCTCGCCGTGGTCGCCGTCCTCCTCGGGGGCGCCCGGCTCGCCGACCGGTACGCCGGCCGCAGCCGGACGTTCCTGGTGGGTGCGGCGTTCGCCGGTCCGGCGTTCCTCCTGCTCGGGGTCGGCCTGGTCTACCCCGCGATCCGCACGACGGTCATGTCCTTCATGGACCGCCGCTCGGAGGAGTTCGTCGGCCTGGCCAACTACCAGTGGGTCTTCTCCGACCCCGCGTCCCTCCAGGGGTTCGTCAACACCTTCTGGTGGGTGATCCTCGTCCCGCTGGTCTCGACGGCGGTCGGTCTGGTCTACGCGATCCTCGTCGACGGCTCCCGCTTCGAGAAGGTCGCGAAGTCGCTGCTCTTCATGCCGATGGCGATCTCCTTCGTGGGCGCCGGCATCATCTGGAAGTTCGTCTACGAGTACCGCGGGGCCGCCCAGGAGCAGATCGGCCTGCTCAACGCGATCATCGTCGGGCTCGGCTTCGAGCCCGTGCGGTTCCTCCAGGACTCCCCGTTGAACACGTTCTTCCTCATCGTCGTCATGATCTGGATCCAGGCCGGTTTCGCGATGGTGCTGCTCTCCGCGGCGATCAAGGCGATCCCGGGTGACATCGTCGAGGCCGCCCGGCTCGATGGCGTCAACCCGTGGCAGATGTTCTCGCGGATCACGCTCCCGAGCGTGCGGCCCACGCTCGTCGTCGTCCTCACGACGATCATCATCGCGACGCTGAAGATCTTCGACATCCCGCGCACCATGACCGGCGCCCGGTTCGACACGCAGGTGCTCGCCAACTCCATGTACGACCAGTCCTTCACGTTCGGGAACAACGGCATCGGGTCGGCGCTGGCCGTGATGATCTTCGTCCTCGTCATCCCCGTCGTGGTCTTCAACATCCGACAGATGATCCGCAACCGGGAGGTGCGTGGAGCATGAGCGTGGCACCAGCCAACCCGGCCATCAGCGAGCCCGGTCCCGCCCGGTCGCTGCCCGACCCGATGAGCCCGGCCCGGCGCTCGGCGGTGAGCAGCGCGAAGAGCCGCCTCACCTCCCGCGTCGGCTCCGCCTTCGCGATCATCATCGCGATCCTGTGGACGGTGCCGACCGTCGGCCTGTTCGTCAGCTCGATCCGCCCGGAGGGGGAGATCCGCACCTCCGGCTGGTGGACCTTCTTCACCAGCCCGTCCTTCACCCTGGAGAACTACCAGGAGGTGCTGTTCGGGCGGGCCTCCTCCGGCGCGCTGTCGAACTTCTTCCTCAACTCCGTGGTCATCACGGTGCCGGGCACCGTCATCCCGCTCGTGTTCGCGACGATGGCGGCCTACGCGTTCTCCGTGCTCCGGTGGCGGGGGCGGGACACGGTCTTCATCATCGTGTTCGCGCTGCAGATCGTCCCGCTGCAGATGTCCCTCATCCCGCTGCTGCGGATCTTCTCCGGCTCCGCGGCCTCCGAGGCGTTCCCCTACCTCGCGGTCTGGGTGGCGCACGCGGCGTTCGCGATGCCGCTGGCGACGTTCCTCCTGCACAACTTCATGTCCGAGATCCCGCGTGAGCTCATCGAGGCCGCGCGGGTGGACGGCGCCGGGCACACGACCGTGTTCCTCAAGGTCATGCTCCCGCTGCTCGTCCCGGCGATCGCCGCGTTCGCGATCTTCCAGTTCCTGTGGGTGTGGAACGACCTGCTCGTCGGTCTGACCTTCACCGGCGGGAACAACGCGGTCCAGCCGCTCACCGCCCGCCTGGCGGAGATGGCCGGCTCGCGCGGGCAGGACTGGCACCTGCTCACCGCCGGTGCGTTCGTCTCGATCATCGTCCCGCTCATCGTGTTCCTCTCCCTGCAGAAGTACTTCGTGCGCGGCCTGCTGGCCGGCTCGGTCAAGGGCTGAGATCGGTGGCGCGCCGCCCCTCCCCGGGGCGGCGCGCCGCTGTGCGGGCGGCCCCTGGGCGGCCGGTAACCTGACGGTCCGGCAAACCCAGGAGGACGACGACGATGACGTGGCTCGGCACCGCTGCCCATGCCCGCTGGCTCGAGACCGAGTCACGCGCACTGCTCGACTTCGCCCGCGCCGCGGCCGTCCCCCAGGGCTTCGGCTACCTCGACGCCGAGGGGCGGCTGGACCCCTCACGCCCGGTCGAGCTGTGGGTCACCTGCCGGATGACGCACTGCTTCTCGCTCGGGACCCTGCTCGGCGTCCCCGGCACCGCCCCGCTCGCCGACCACGGCGTGCGTGCGCTCTCCGGTGCGCTGCGCGACGCCGAGCACGGCGGCTGGTTCTCCGCCGTCGGGCCCGACGGCCCGGTGAACGACGCCAAGGAGGCCTACGCGCACGCGTTCGTCGTCCTCGCGACCTCCTCCGCGACGGCGGCCGGGCGCCCCGGCGCCCGCGAGCTGCTCACCGAGGCGCTGCGGGTGAGCGAGGAGCGGTTCTGGCGTGAGGACGAGGGTGCGGTCCTGGAGTCCTGGGACCGTGGCTTCACGACGGCTGAGGAGTACCGCGGCGTCAACGCGAACATGCACACCGTCGAGGCCTACCTCGCGGCCGCCGACGTCACCGGTGAGGACGTGTGGCTCGACCGGGCGGTGCGCATCCTGCGCCGCGTGCTCGACGGGTACGCCCGCGACCACGACTGGCGCATCCCCGAGCACTTCACGCGGACGTGGGAGCCGGTCCCGGACTACAACGCCGACGACCCCGCCCACCCGTTCCGGCCCTTCGGGGTGACGGTCGGGCACGGGCTGGAGTGGGCGCGGCTCGCGCTCCACGCCCGTGAAGGGCTCGTCGCCCGCGGCCGGGAGACCGAGGGGTGGCTGCTCGAGGCCGCCCAGGGGCTCTTCGACCGGGCGACCGGCGACGGCTGGGACGCCGACGGCGCGGACGGCTTCGTCTACACCGTCGACTTCACCGGGCAGCCGGTGGTCCACGAGCGGATGCACTGGGTGGTGTGCGAGGCGATCGGTGCCGCGGCCGCGCTCGAGGCGGTCACCGGGGAGGAGCGGTACGCCCAGTGGTACCAGCGGGCCTGGGACTACGCGGCGACCCACCTCATCGAGCGGCCCGGCGCCTGGCGCCACGAGCTCGACGAGCACAACACCCCGAGCGCGCGCACGTGGCCCGGCAAGCCGGACACCTACCACGCGCTGCAGGCGACGCTCGTCCCGCGCCTGCCCCTCGCCCCCGCCTTCGCCCCGGCGCTCGCCGCCGGCCTGCTCGACGTCCGCCACCCCCTCCGCTGACCCGCCGGGTCGCAACCCCACCCACCCGCCGCCCTCCCCTCCTTCCCGCGACAGCCGACTTCCGCCCGACAGTCGACTTCCGCGCGAGAGCCGAGTTCCGCCCGACAGCCGACTTCTGCGCGAGAGCGGAGTTGTGTGCGAGAGCCGACTTCCGCGCGAGAGCGGAGTTCCGCGTGAGAGCCGACTTTCGCGCGAGAGCAGAGTTCTGCGCCGTGAAGGACGTCGTCGCGCGCGTCGTCGTGGGTGAGGTCAGGCCGTGACGAGGAGGAGCTTGCCGAACACCTCGCCGGAGTCGAGCAGCGCGTGGGCGCGCTCGGCCTCGGCGAGCGGCAGGCGCTCGTGGACAACGGCGCGCAGCCGACCGTCGGCGACCATCGGCCAGACCCGCTCCCGCACGGCGGCGACGATGCGCGCCTTGTCCTCCAGGGGGCGGGAGCGCAGCGTCGTCCCGTGGACCGAGGCCCGCTTCTGCATGAGGGTGAGCAGGTTGACCTCCGCGCGCGAGCCGCGCTGGGTCCCGATGACGACGAGCCGCCCACCGGTGGCGAGCATCGCGACGTTGTCGGCCAGCGCCCCCGCCCCGAGGACGTCGAGGATGACGTCCACGCCCCGGCCGTCGGTCGCGGCGGCGACGGCGGCGGGCACGTCATCGTGGTGGTCGACGGCGACGTCGGCCCCGAGCTCCTCACAGCGCGCCGCGCGGGCAGGGCTGCCCGCCGTCGTGAGAACGCGGGCGCCCAGCGCCCGGCCGAGCTGGACCGCAACCGACCCCACCCCGCCCGAGCCCCCGTGGACGAGGAGTGTCTCCCCGGGAGCCAGCCGGCCGACGTCGACGAGGTTGGACCACGCCGTGCACACCGCCTCGGGCAGCGCTGCGGCGTCGACGAGCTCCCAGTCCTGCGGCACCGGGAGCAGCTGACCGGCGGGGACGACCGCCCGCGTCGCGTACCCACCGCCGGCGAGCACCGCGCACGCCCGGTCGCCCACCCGCCAGCCGGTCACGCCCTCGCCGAGCTCACGGACGGTGCCGGACACCTCGAGCCCGATGACGTCGCTCGCCCCGGGCGGCGGCGGGTAGTGACCCGCCCGCTGCAGCAGGTCGGCCCGGTTGACCCCGGCCGCCGCGACGTCGAGGAGGACCTCACCGGGTCCAGGTGAGGGGTCGGGCAGCTCGGTGAGGACGAGCCGGTCGTCGGACACGGTGATGGCGCGCATGTCCCCATCAGTACCCCAAACCCACCCGCGGCGCTGCGTAGACTGGGCGGCGCCGTGGCGCCGAGAGGCCTGCGGCAGGGAGGGCTGACAGAGCGGCCGAATGTGACGGTCTTGAAAACCGTTGTGCGGTAACCCCGCACCAAGGGTTCGAATCCCTTGCCCTCCGCAGCGCCCCAGTGGCCTCAGCGGCCCGTGGTCGAGAAGTGCTGGTAGTCCTTGGGGCTGCGCCAGTCCCCGCCCCAGGCCCACCCGCGGGCCGCGAAGGCGCGGACCACCTCGTCGCCGGGGTGGATGGTGCCGGGGGCGTGGTGCGAGCGGTCGGCGTACGGGGCGCCGGCGGGCGGCAGCACCGTGCTCCCGACGACGTAGGGGTTGACCAGCGGGTTGACGTCGATCGCCCGGCCGTACGCGTGCTCGGAGAACGACGTGCCCCCGGTGACCGCCCGGCAGTTGAACGCGCTCGTGTTGTTCGCCGCCATGCTCGCGGCGTCGCTCCCGCCGTACTGCGCCACCGGCACCATCCGCTGGACCGGGAACCGGGCGCGGTAGAGGTCCTCGAGGATCGTGGCTACGTCGCGGGCGAGCCCGGCGGCGACGACGACGCGGCCCGTGCGCAGCCGGCCCTCGGCATCCCAGTGGCTCGCCACGACCGTGCGCAGGTCCGCGGGTGCCACCGGGCAGCCGGGGCGCCAGGAGGAGCCGATGTCCGCCGCCGTCACCGCGACGACCGCGGAGCGGAACGGCGGCAGCCGGCGCACCCCCAGGGTGTCGGTGCCGTCACCGTCCCAGTCGCCCACGAACACCTCGTCGTCGGGGCGCCCGTACACGAGGGTGCGGTCGGCGGCCCCGGGCGCGATCGCGTCCCGCACGAGGTACTGCGCCCCGCGGCGCACCGCGAGGGAGTCGTCGCCGTCACCGTCCCAGTCGCCCGCGAGGGTGACGTCCTGCGCCCGGCCGTAGACGACGGCGCGGTCGGCTGCGCCCGGACCGATGGAGTTCCGCACGAAGTACGTCGCGCCGCGGCGCACCGCGAGCGTGTCGGCCCCGTCGCCGTCCCAGTCCCCGACGAGCACCTCGTCGCCCGCGCGCCCGTAGACCACCACGCGGCCGGCCGGCCCGGGCCCGAGGTCGTCGCGCAGGTGGTACTCCGCCCCGCGCCGCACGGCGAGGGTGTCGCGGCCGTCCCCGTCCCAGTCACCGACGAGGACGACGTCACCGGCGCGCCCGTAGCGGAACACCCGCTCCGCGGGCCCGCCGCGCGGCTCGTTCGACACGTGGAAGGTGTCCCCGCGGCGTACGAGCACGGTGTCGCGGCCGTCCCCGTCCCAGTCACCGACGAGGACGTCGTCGGTGAACCGCCCGTAGACGAACACGTGGTCGGCCGAGGTGTCCCACGAGTCGTCGAGGAAGAAGCCCGCGTCCTGCGCGGCGGCGGCGGCGAGCGTCCCCGCCACGAGGGCGGCAGTCGCGGCGACGACGGCCAGGCCGCGGGCCGGTCCTCGTGGCCCCATCGCCGTCCCCCCAGCTCGTCCGGAGCAGCAGTGCGTCTAGAGCAGCTCGCCGCTCACCGCGTCGACCCGCGCCTCGGTGGTCGCGCCGTCGGTGGTGCGCAGCTCGATCTCCCACACGAGCGCGCCACGTTCCTCGCTGAGGTCGAGATCCTCGACGGAGGCACCGGTCTCGCGCACGGCCGTCGTCGCGGCCTCGGAGGCCGTCACCGTCGCCTCCTGCAGGCGGCGCCGGTCCTCGGCGTCCAGCGGCTCACGTTCCCCCTCGCGCACGAGGGCGTTGCCGTCGGCGGACACATAGGCCTCGACCTTCTCGTCCCCGACGGCGACCGAGACCTCCCACAGCTCCTCGCCGGCGTCGTCGGTGCGGTCGATCTCGAACGCCTGGCCATCGAGCTCCTCGGCGGCGGTGCTCAGGGCGCGCACGGCGCCGTCCTCACCGGAGATCGGGTCGGGGGAGGCGTCGTCGCCGGGGGTCATCTCGGGGTTGTCCGGCTCACGGTCGGTGACGACCTCGCTCGCGGACACGCTGGGTTCGGCGGGCTCCTCGCTGCTCGTGCACCCGACCACCAGTCCGGCGGTCAGGCCGACGGTCGCGGCCACACGTCCGGGATGTCTCATCCCCCATGCCTACCAACGGCCGGGGAGGTGCGCACCCGGGGAGGTCCGCCCCGGGGGGTCAGTCGCGCTTGCGCAGCCAGGAGCGCACGGCGAGGTAGAGCACCGCGGCGACGACGAGGACGACGACGAGCCGAAAGAGGAACCACACGGCGCTGAACAGCGCACCGACGAGCCACCACGCGACGACCACGGCGAGGACGACGAGCAGGACGGTGAGGAGGTCGTTGCGGCGCATGGGGAGCAGTTTCCCACGGGAGGCACTGGCCCGGACGGCCCGGGGTGGTGGCCTCCGGGCAGGGCATGATGGTCCTCGTGGAGGACGACCGTGTGACCCAGTCGCTCGTCCGGAGGTCGGCGGCGGTGCTCCGCCTCGGCTCGCTCCTGCTGGGAGCGGGAGCCGGGTCCTACCGGGTCAAGGACTCGATGCGGCGGGCAGCCGAGGCGCTGGACCTGCACGAGCACCGCGCCCAGGTGACGCTCACCGAGATCACGACGACGGCGCGCGACGGCGACCACGTGCGCACCGAGGTCATCGAGCAGCGCGACGTCGGCGTCAACGCCGACCGGATCGACGCGATCGCCGGCGTCGTCGAGCGGCTCGGCCCGCGCACGGACGTCGCCGCACTGGAGAGCGCGCTCGACGACGTGGAGCGGGCGCCGCGGCACTACGGGCCGGTGGCGAGCGTGCTCGCCGTCGCCCTCGCGTGCGCCGCGTTCGCCTTCCTCAACAACGGCGGGCCGATCGTCTGCTCGGCCGTGCTCCTCGCCGCCGGCCTGGGCCAGACGGTGCGCCGCCGGCTCCAGCACGCCCGGCTCAACAAGTTCGCCGTCACCGCGCTCGCGGCCGCGGTCTCCAGCACCCTCTACGTGGGCGTCGTCCTCGGGCTCGAGAGCCTCGACTTCGCCGACACGTCCCACGAGGCCGGGCTCGTCTCCGCCGTCCTCTACCTCGTCCCCGGCTTCCCGCTCGTCACCGCCGTCCTCGACTTCGTGCGGATGGACCTCTCGGCCGGCCTCACCCGCCTCGCCTACGTCACGGTGACGCTCCTGTCGGCCGGGATGAGCGTGTGGGCGGTGTCGTGGCTCGCGGGGCTCGAGCTCGACGGGCCCGCCTCCGCCGTCCTCGACGGCCCGCTGCTGCTCGTCATGCGGGTGGTGGCCAGCGCTGTCGCCGCCGCCGGGTTCGCGATGCTCTTCAACTCCTCCCCGAAGGCGGTCGCGGTCGCGGCCCTCATCGGCGGGATCGCCAACCCCGCCCGGATCTACCTCGTCGAGTCCGGCGTCGCGCCCCAGGCCGCCTCGCTCGTCGCGGCCTGCGTCGTCGGACTCCTCGCGGCGCTCGCGGCCTCCCGCGGCCGGCCCTCGCGGGTCACGCTCTCGGTGCCCGCGGTGGTCATCATGGTGCCCGGCGTCATGGTCTACCGCTCGCTCGTCCACCTCAACGAGGGCGAGGTCTCCGCCGCCCTGGCCAACGGCGTCGAGGCGTCCTTCGTCATCATGGGCATCGGCGTCGGGCTGGCCGTCTCCCGCATGCTCACCGACCGGAACTGGGCCTTCGAGCGGTGAGGACGTGGCCTCTCCCACAGCGCTTTGGTTCGGCAGGCCCGACCCGGTAACCTGAGCGCGCAGGACCTTGGAGACGTCGCATAGTCAGGTCTAGTGCGCGGCCCTGCTAAGGCCGTGACCGGGCAACCGGTCCGTGGGTTCAAATCCCACCGTCTCCGCTCGCTGCGAAGGGGCCCGTCCACGACGGGCCCCTTCCGCGTCTCTCAGCGGCCGCGCGCCGCCCCGCCCGTCACGGCCGCACCGACCGTCGCGCGGGCCGCCCCGCGCGGGCGCAGTCCCAGCCCCGCGAACCCGGCCACCGCGAGGAGCGCCGGGACGAGCGCGAGCAGGGGCAGCGCGTCGACCGTCCAGCGCTCGACGGCGCCGCTGCCCGCCGCGGCGCCCAGGGCGATACCGAGGTTCATCGCGACCGGCATGAGCGTGCCCGCCGTCGTCCGGTGGGCGACGCCGGCGGCGCGCATGAGCGCGGCCTGCACCGCCGGGCCGATCGCGCCCGTGGCCAGGCCCCAGACGAGGACGAGCGTGAGGTCCAGCCAGGCGGTCCCGCCGACCGCCGTGACCCCGAGGAGCCCGAGCGTCATGACGAGCGCGGCGGTGACGGGCACGGCGCGTGGGAAGCGGTCGCTCGTCGCGCCGACGGCGCCCACCCCGAGCACGCCGACCAGCCCGAAGACGAGCAGCAGCGCGGGCGTCGGCACGGCGCTCGGGGTGAGCAGCTCGGCGACGAAGGTGAAGACCATGAAGTGCGCGACGAGCATGAGCCCGCCGAGTCCCGCCAGCGCGAGCAGCGGACGGACCGAGCGGGAGGGGACCGGAGCGTCCCCGCCCGCGCCCCCGGAGGCGAGGACCGGTGCCCGCCGGAGCACGACGGCGACGGCGACGGCCGCGACCAGCCCGAGCAGCCCGACGGCGAGGAACGGGGTGCGCCAGCCGGCGGCGCCCGCGAGCGCGTTGCCCGCCGGGACGGCCACGACGGCCCCCGCCGTACCGCCGGCGAGGACGACCGCCGTCGCCCGCGCGATGCGCTGCTCGGGGACGATCGAGGCTGCGTGGGCGTTGACGGTCGACCACAGCAGCCCGGTGGCCGCGGCGGCGACGAGCCGGGTGGCCATCGCGACGCCGTAGGTGCTCGCCGCCGCCGTCCCGAGCGTCGCGAGCCCGAAGACGACGAGTGCCACCGCGATGACGGCGGGCCGGTCGAGGCGCGCGGTGAGCCGCGCGAGGGGGAAGGTCGCGACCACGACGGTCGCGGCCCACGCCGAGACGAGCAGCCCGGCGCTCGCCAGCGTGACGTCGAGGTCGGCGGCGAGCGCGGGGAGCACCGCCGTCGGCATCATCTCGCCGCTCACGACGACGAGGACGGTGAGTGCCATCGTCGTCAGAGCCGGCCACGGGAGCCTGTTCTCATCCATGCGACGACGGTAGAGTTTGACATTGATGTCAATGTCAAGGGGGATCCCGGAGATGAAGATCGGGGAGCTCGCCGAGCGCACCGGCGTCGCGCCGCGGCTGCTGCGCTACTACGAGCAGCAGGGCCTCATCGCCGCCGGCCGCGCGAGCAACGGCTACCGGACCTACTCCCAGGACGACGTCGAGCGGGTGCAGCGGGTCGCGGGGCTCGTCCGCTCCGGCGTCCCCACGCGACTCGTCCGCGCGATCCTCGACCTCGAGGGGATCGAGGCCCCCGAGCGCGCTGCCACGTGCAGCCGCGGCGTGGCCGAGCAGCTCGCCGCCGAGCTCGCCGACCTCGAGGATCGGATCGCCTGCCTCACGCGCAGCCGCGACACGATCCGCCGCTTCCTCGAGCAGACCGAGCACGGCGCGGTCCTCGCCTCCTGAGCGGCGGCCAGGGCCCGGCTTCCTGTTGACCGGGGCCGGGTGCTCCTCTACGGTGAGTTCGACGCCTGATGTGCGCGCTAACACAGCGCCGCGACGACGCGGGCGGCCGACCAGCGAAGGAGCTCGTCATGCGCAAGCGCCACCCCGCGGGCGGAGCCCGCCCACGCTCCCGGACGGCACGTGCTGCGGGCGCCCTCGTGGCCACCCTCGGGCTCGCCGCCTCCCTCCTCGCCCCGAGCGCCTCGGCGCAGGGGGAGACGCCGGCGTGGGACCCCGCGCCGTCGTTCACCTCGACCGACCAGGGCGACGGCACGTACACCGTCCCGCTGTTCAACGCCGACGTCCCGGACATCAGCGTGGCCCGCGTGCCCGCCGCCGAGAGCGGTGAGGGCCGCGACGTCTACTACATGATCAGCACGACGATGCACCTGAGCCCGGGCGCCCCGATCATGCGGTCCTACGACCTCGTCAACTGGGAGATCGTCAACTACGTCTTCGACCGCGGCAGCATCAACGACTCCTTCTCGCTGCGCAACGGGGAGAACTCCTACGGGCAGGGCCAGTGGGCCTCCTCGCTGAGGTACCACGAGGGCCGGTTCTACGTCTTCTTCAACACGAACAACCTCGGCGGCGCCTACATCTACAGCACCGACGACGTCGAGAACGGCAGCTGGGACAAGATCGCCCTCGGCCGCGGCCTGCACGACGGCTCCCTGTTCTTCGACGAGTCCGACGGCGGCACGCCCTACGTCTTCTACGGCAGCGGCGCGGTGCACGCCGTGCGGCTGAGCGAGGACCTCACGCAGATCGTCGCCGAGTACCCGAACATCGTGCGGCCCGCGGACTACCCCGGCCAGCCGTTCGTCGGCGGCCTCTTCGAGGGCACCCAGGTCTTCGAGATCGACGGGTACTACTACCTCGTGCTCATCACCTGGCCATCGGGCCAGGGCCGCCAGGTCGTGCTCTTCCGCGCCGAGGAGCTGCTCGGCCGCCACGCGACGTCCGACGGGTCCAACCCCTACGTCGCGCGCAGTGGGCTCAACTCCAACGGCTTCGCCCAGGGCAGCCTCGTGCCGATCGCCGGGGAGGACGGGCAGGACACCTGGCACGGCATGTTCTTCCGCGACACCTTCCCCATCGGCCGCATCCCCGCGCTCATCCCGGCGACCTGGTCCGACGGGTGGCCGGTGTTCGGCAACGCGGGCGTCGTGCCGGTGGGCGGCGCCTTCCCCCGCCCCATCGAGCTGAGCGAGGCGGAGCACCGCCTCGAGCGCCAGCGCGCGATCGTCGCCTCGGACGACTTCGACAACGACGCCCCGCACCGGCCGTGGATGGACGAGGAGTGGGACATCCCCGCGGCGCCCGACGTCGACGAGTCGCTCCTCGGCGTCGAGCTCCTCACCAACGGCGGGTTCGAGGACGGCACCACCGGCTGGCAGGTCAACGGCACCGCCCAGCTCGCGGCGAGCGAGGACGCCTACTCCGGGGACCAGGCCCTGCGCGTCACCGGCCGCGTCGACACCGGCTCGGGGCCGATCCAGGACGTCACCGCCAAGGTGCAGCCGGGGATCACCTACGACGTCTCCGCGATGATCCGGTACGACGACCCGGCCAGCCCGGCGACGAAGCAGTTCTTCATCACCTCCCACAACGGCGGCAGCTCCTACACCAACCGCGCCACGGTCACCGCCCGGCGCGGGGAGTGGGCCCGCATAGAGGGCAGCTTCACCGTCCCGGCCGGACAGCCGCCGACGACGATGCGCCTGTTCGTCGAGACCCCCTGGGTCAACAGCGCCACCGTCGCCGCCGACCCCGCCGCGCACATCATGGACCTCCTCGTCGACGACGTCTCCCTCGTCGGGCGGCCCACCGTCACCGAGCTCCCCCACCCGGATGAGATCGCCTTCAACGGCTCGCGCCTGGACGAGGTGTGGCAGTGGAACCATGCGCCCGACAACCGCTACTGGTCCCTCACCGACCGGGACGGCTGGCTGCGGCTGACCACGGGGAAGGCCGTCACCGGTGACTACGTCTTCACCAAGCTCGGCGACCGGCCCGGCCTCACCTACCTCGAGGAGGCCCGCAACACCCTGTCCCAGCGGACCTTCGGGCCGCGCTCCTCGGCCGAGACCACCCTGGACTTCTCGGGCATGCGCGACGGTGACACGGCCGGCCTGGCCGTCTACAACCGCGGCTTCTCCTACGTCGCGGTCCGCCGCGACGGCGGGGAGACGACGCTCGGGGTCGTCAACCGGGTCCAGCCCTTCCCCGTCGTCGTCGACCAGGAGGCGACCGAGGCGTTCCTGCCCGGCACCACCGTCGACCTCGGCGAGGCCACCGAGGTGCACCTCAAGGCCGACGCCGACTTCGCCTCGCCCACCGGCCAGCTGTGGACGACCTTCTACTACAGCCTCGACGGCGAGACCTGGAGCCCGCTCGGGCAGCGCGTGGGTCCGCAGACGCTCGACGGCACCCTCGCGCACTTCATGGGCCACCGGTTCGGCCTGTTCAACTACGCGACCGAGGAGACCGGCGGGCACGTCGACTTCGACCACTTCCTCCTCAGTGACACGCTCACCGCGCAGGGCGCGGGGATCGACACCGCACCCCTGGAGGCGGCGATCGCCCACGCGCACACCCTCGACGCCGCCGACCACCCCGCGCCGGAGTGGGCGGCCATGCAGCGCGAGCTGGCCAAGGCCGAGGCTGCCTGGGAGCGCGGCTTCTCCACCCAGAACCAGGTCGACGCGCCGGAGCGCGCGCTCAGCCTGGAGCTAGCGCGTCTCGGCGTGCTCACCGCGCAGCAGCCGCTGGACGTCACCGTCACCGCCGACACCCGCTGCGTGGTCGGCCGGGCGGTCCTCGCCGTCCGGGCGCACAACGGGGAGGAGGTGCCGGTGACCGTGCGGGCCGACTCGGCCCACGGGTCGCGGACCTTCGCCGACCTCGCGCCCGGACGCAGCGCCGCGCACGCCTTCACCACCCGACAGGTGGTCCTGCCCCCGGGCGAGGTGTCCGTCACGGTCACGCCCGAGGGCGGCTCACCGCTCGAGCTCACCGTCCCCCACGTCGCGCAGAGCTGCGGCGCCTGATCCTCGGGCGGAGAGAGGAGGAGGCGAGGGCGCCCCACCCCGACCGGCCCCCGTGAGGCGAGAGCCCGCGGCCCCAGCCGAGCACGCAGGTCCGTCCCGGCGGACCACGACCAGCACGTAGCACCTGAGGAGGACAGTTCGTGGCACTAGAACGACGGCACGACAGACGCGCAGCAATGTCCCTCATCGCCATCGGCGCGCTCCTGTCGGCGGGCCTGGCGGTGGCGACATCACCGGTCCAGGCCGACGAGGCGCCGAGCGAGGAGCTCATCGTCAACGGTGGGTTCGAGGACGGCCTGAGCGGATGGTTCGTCAACAACGGCAACCCGACCGACGGCGCGTCCCTCGCCGTCACCGACGACGCGTTCAGCGGCGACGCGGCGGCGCAGACCACCGGCCGACAGACCACCGGCTCGGGCCCGATGCAGGACCTCAGCGGCAAGCTGCAGGCCGGCTCGACCTACACGGTCCAGGCCCGGATCAAGTACGACAACCCGGCCAGCCCGGCGACCAAGCAGTTCTTCGCGACGATGCACTACGGCGGCGGGACCTACACCAACGTCGGTGACGTCGTGGCGACCCGCGGCCAGTGGGCCCACATCAACAGCACCTTCACCGTCCCCGCCGGCCAGGGCGTGACGACGGCGCGCCTCTTCCTCGAGACCCCGTGGACGAGCGAACCCGGCGCCGACCCGGACCTGCACCTCATGGACTTCGTCGTCGACGACGTCTCCCTCGTCGGTGCCCCGCCCCCGCCGCCGCCCTCGCGGACCGTCGAGGTCGCCGGCAAGCTGCCCGGCGACCACAACCCGCTCCTCGGCCACAAGTTCGGCGCCGACGGCTTCGGCATGGTCCACGACGGCCGGGTGTACATGTACATGACCAACGACACCCAGGGCTACGCGCCCGACCCGGTCACCGGCATCTCCCCGCAGATCAACTACGGGGACATCAACCAGATCACGGTGATCTCCTCGACCGACCTCGTCAACTGGGTCGACCACGGCGAGATCCAGGTGGCCGGCCCGAACGGCGTCGCGCCCTTCACGAACAACTCGTGGGCCCCGGGCGCCGTCACGCAGACGGTCGACGGCGTGGAGAAGACCTTCCTCTACTACGCCAACGGCGGCGGCTCGAGCAACGTCATCACCGGTGAGAGCCCGCTCGGCCCCTGGTCCAGCGAGCGCACGAGCACGCTCATCAACGCCTCGACGCCGGGCACCGAGGACGTGGCGTGGCGCTTCGACCCGGCCCCGTTCGTCGACGACGACGGCGAGCCGTACCTGTACTTCGGCGGCGGCCCGGCGGCGACCTCGATGCCGCCGGCGGAGCGGTACAACAACCCGAAGAACCTGCGCGGGATCCGCCTCGCGGACGACCTCGTCACGACCGAGGGCTCGGCGTTCGTCGTCGACGCACCGGTGGCGTTCGAGGCCGCGCACGTCTTCAAGCGTGACGACCTGTACTACCTCACCTACTCCTCCCACTTCGGTGGCTCGGACTTCGGCGGCAACCAGACGCCCCTGCCCGGCTACCCCGGCGGCGGCCAGATCGGCTACATGATCTCCGACGACCCGACGGTGTGGGACAAGGACACCTACGCCGGGGTGATCTTCCCGAACCAGTCGGAGTTCTTCGGGACGGGCACCGGCGGCAACAACCACCAGTCGGTCTTCGAGTACGAGGGGAAGTTCTACTTCACCTACCACGCCCCGACCCTCAACAAGCGGATCAACGGCAACCAGACGCAGGGCTACCGCAGCCCTCACATCCAGGAGCTGACGTTCAACGAGGACGGCACCGCCGTCCAGGTCGTCGGCACCTACGCCGGGGTCGAGCAGGTCCGGGACTTCGACCCGTACCGCGTGTTCGAGGCCGAGACGCTGGGCTGGACCAAGGGCATCACGACCGCCCGCACGGACCTGCCGTCCGCGGAGTTCGGCACGGACGTGCCCAACCTCGTCGTCACCGACGTCGACAACGGGGACTGGACCGCGCTGTCCTCCGTCGCCTTCGGTGACTCCGGGGCGGCCTCGGTGACCGCGCACGTGCGCCCGCTCCAGGAGGACGTGCGGATCCAGGTGCGCGCCGGCAGCGAGACGGGCCCGGTGCTCGGGACCGTCGACGTCGACGGCACCGTCGGGGAGTGGACCGAGGTGACGGCCGAGCTCACCGGCGCGACCGGCACGCACGACGTCTTCTTCACCTACGCCGGCGCCGCGGGCGACCTCCTCGAGATCGACACGTGGCAGTTCACCGAGGCGGGCGGCGAGCCCACGCTCGACGTCACGGTGACGACCGACGCGCGGTGCGTCGTCGGACGTTCCGTCCTCACCCTGCGGGTGACCAACGGGGAGGACCACCCGGTGACGGTGCAGGCCGACACCGCGTTCGGGTCCAAGGTCCTCACCGACCTGGGTGCCGGGCGCAGTGCGCTCCACGCCTTCACCACGAGGCAGGTCTCCGTGCCTGCCGGTGAGGTGGACGTGACCCTGTCGGCGGACGGGGTGACGGTCCCGCTGACCGTCCCCTACGCCGCCCACTCCTGCGGCTGACGACCCACGGCGGCCCGGTCCTCACCTCGAGGGCCGGGCCGCCTCCGCACGTCCGGGCCCCTCACCGCTCGTGCGTGGTGGAACTCACGTGCTCGAGGGGCTCCTGGGATTTTCCCCGCCGCCCTCCTGCGGCTATGCTCGACTACGGCCCCACGGGGTCATGCGCCCGTAGCTCAATGGATAGAGCATCTGACTACGGATCAGAAGGTTGGGGGTTCGAGTCCCTCCGGGCGCGCAGCAGGAAGGCCCCACCACTGGCGAGAGCCAGGGTGGGGCCTTCCGCGTTCTCCGGCGCGGGTGCGCGTGCTCGAACGTGCCCTGGGATGCCGTCGAGGACGTCACCGACAAGATCCGCGAGCCGCGAGCGCCGGCGAGTACGACCGTTTCCTCGGCAAGTGCGCGAAGAAGGCGGGCCCGGGCCAGGTGTGACGCCCCGGACCGGTGCTCACTCCGTGTCGCTCCGGCTGCGGCGGTAGTGGCGCCGCGCCTTGGCGCGGTTGCCGCACAGTGCCATCGAGCACCACCGGGCGGCGTTGGCGTTGCTCCGGTCGAGCAGGAAGCGGCAGCACTCGGGGTTCGCGCACGGACGCAGCCGCTCGGGGGAGCGCTCGGTCACCGCGGCCCAGGCGAGGAGGGCGCGCGCCGCGAGGGTGCTGCCGTCACCGCTCGAGACCTCCCACGTGAGGGCGCCGTCCTGCCAGCGCGGGCGGACGGCGACCTGCGCGAGGAGGGGGGCGAGCGAGGAGGCCTGCGCCTCCCCGGAGACGACGGCCTGCATGGCGTCGCGGGCCTCGCGGAGGGCGGTCACCTCGGCGGGTGCGCCGGTGCCCCCGTGGTCGGCCGCCCACCGGCCGGCGTCGGGTCCGAGGAGCTCGTCGACCTGGCTCCCGGCGACGACGGGGGTGGTGTTGAGCAGGTCGAGGAGCAGGTCCTCGTCGGCGCGGGTCACGACGTCCATCAGGTCTAACCTCCTCAGCGGCTGTTGACAGGTTACACCTGCGGTGGTTGTCTAACCACATCAAACATCGAGAAAGGGTTAGAGCAATGAGCGCAGTCCACCACCGCCACGCCGTCGTCGACGGGCACCGCGTCTTCTACCGGGAGGCCGGGCCCGTCGACGCCCCGACCGTCGTCCTGCTCCACGGCTACCCGACGAGCTCGCACATGTTCCGCGGCCTGATCCCGCTCCTCGCGGACCGCTACCACGTCATCGCGCCCGACCACCTCGGCTTCGGGCTGTCCGACGCGCCTCCGGTCGAGGAGTTCGACTACACCTTCGACGCCCTCGCCGACATCACCGCCGGCCTACTCGCCTCCCTCGGGGTCGAGCGCTACGTCGTCTACGTCCAGGACTACGGCGCGCCGATCGCCTGGCGCCTCGCGCTCGCCGACCCGGACGCGGTCACCGCGGTGATCACCCAGAACGGCAACGCCTACGAGGAGGGCTTCGTCGACGACTTCTGGGCCGACCTGTGGGCCTACGCAGCCCACCCCGACGCGACGACGGAGGCGCCCGTCCGCCAGGCGCTCACCCGCGAGGCCATCCGCTGGCAGTACCTCACCGGCGTCGCCGACCCTTCGCTCGTCGACCCCGGCACCTGGGAGCACGACCACGCCCTCGTCTCCCGGCCCGGCAACGACCTCGTCCAGCTCAGCCTGTTCCGCGACTACGCCACGAACCGCACGCTCTACCCGCGGCTGCACGAGTACTTCCGTACCACCGGGGTGCCCCTGCTCGCGGTGTGGGGCGAGGGGGACGAGATCTTCGGCCCGGCGGGCGCCGCGGCGTTCACCCGGGACCTGCCCGACGCCCGCGTCGAGCTGCTGCCCGGCGGTCACTTCCTCCTCGAGTCCGCCCTCGACGAGGTCGCCGCGATCATCCGTGACTTCCTCGCCACCGCACTCCCGACGCCGGCTCCCGCCGTAGCCGCGCGGGCGTAGGTCCGGGCGGGGCGACGGTGCACGCCCCGCCGCCCCGCCCCGCGGACGGTCAGTGGAGGATCGCGTACGCCTCCACCTCGACGAGAACGTCCGGCTCGAAGAGGTGGTCGACGCCGATCGCCACCGGCGCGGGACCGGTTCGACGCGGAGCGCGACTCGGTACCCACGCACCAGGACTGTCAGACTGGCCTCATGTCCCGCCAGTACGACGCGATCACCGACGAGCTGCGCACCTTCATCGAGGCGCAACCGATGTACTTCGTCGCGACGGCGGCCCGTGAGGGCCGCGTCAACGTCTCGCCCAAGGGCCTGGACAGCCTGCGGGTGCTCGGGCCGAACCGCGTCGTGTGGCTCAACGGCACGGGCAGCGGCAACGAGACCGCCGCCCACCTGCTCGACACCCCGCGGATGACGCTGATGTTCTGCGCCTTCGCCGGCAAGCCGCTCATCCTGCGCCTCTACGGCACGGCCCGCGCGGTCCACGCCGGGGACGCGGACTGGCCCGAGCTCCTCGGCCTCTTCCCGCCGCTCGAGGGTGCCCGCAACGTCTTCGACCTCGAGGTCGACCTCGCCATGACCTCGTGCGGGTTCGGCGTCCCGCTCCTCGACTACGTCGACCAGCGCCCCCTCATGGAGTCCTGGGCGCGCAAGCGCGGTCCCGACGGCGTCAGCGACTACCAGCAGCGCAAGAACCGGGTGAGCCTCGACGGTCTGCCCACCGGTCTGCCGACCCCCTAGGCGGGCAGCCCGGCGGTGAACCGGGCGTCGACCTCGCAGGAGACCTCGACGTCCTGCGGCACCAGCGCGAGGTCGGGTCCGCCGCCGGCGAGCGCCACCCGCGCGAGGCGGCCCGGCTCCTCCGGCGGGTGGGGCCCGAGCATGCCCGCGTCGGCGAGCGCGACGACGCGCACCTCGCCCAGCCCGAGGGCGGCGGCGTAGTCCCGCGCCTTGGACCGCGCGTCGGCGACGGCCCGCGACCGGGCGGTGCGGGTGAGCTCCTCCTCGCGCGCCTCGGTGAGGGTCCACTCGACCTGCTCGACGCCGAAGCCCTCGACCGTCGACATCTCGGTGAGCCACGCCCCGAGCGCGACGACGTCGCGGAACGTCACCCGCAGGTCGGTGCGCGCGTGGTGGACGAGCGGCAGCTGCGCACCGTCCTGGCTCCACGGCCGCGTCGCCCAGGTGCGCACGTCCTGGCCGACCCACGACGTCACCGGTCCGGCCTCCGGGTCGTGCAGGGCGACGACGCTCGTGCGCGCAAGGTGTGAGTGCTCGACGACGGCGGCGAAGACCCGCGCGGCGTCGTCGCCCTCGACCGAGATGTGGGCGCTCACGGTCCCCCGCTCGGCGGGGTGGGACGTCCGGCACGCGCCCCGCACGGTGATCTCGACGTCGGTCACCTGGGCAACGTACCAGCAGGTCAGCGCGGTGCGGAGGGTGATGGCGCGACCTGTGTCGAGGCGGCCCCCGCGAGCCGGGACACACATGTGCAAAAAGAGATATGCGGCTTTTGCTTGACGCGCGACGAAAGGCTCCAATACGTTCTCGAACCATGACAGTTGCGAACGTCACAGTTGACGGGGGGCGCACTGAGGGGTCCGCCACGTCCTACCGCGCCGGGATCATCGGCACAGGCTTCATGGGGGAGGTCCACGCCCGCGCGATCCGGGTGAACGGCGGCGAGGTCGCCGGGGTCGTCGCCAGCAGCGAGCGGCGGGCCGCCGTCGCGGCCCACACGCTGCTGGCGACCCGC